>CAZZCF010000375.1:0-1536 GCA_964652955.1 uncultured Leptospirales bacterium | reverse complement strand
ATCAAATGAAAAATATTCTGAGAGGATGGTCAACCTCACAAAAGCGCTTGTAATAGTTACAGGTGGTTTATGCCTTGTGGGCATAGCACAAATAATTTTAACCATTTTCGGATAAGAAAGGAGGTGAAGAGTTGATGTAAAAAGAGTGCCCGGATCCACGACTGCAACGCGGACCCGGGCGGGATTGGCTGCAGGCTAGTGCAAGCCAACCACTATGAGAATTATACCTCAAAATTGGACGATTGCCAACTTGCCTGTAGCTGGTCCCATTATTAAACCAAAGGGAGGTTCAAAATGGGATCAGGTTATCCGTTACAGAATTATGAGGTTAATGTTGGCGGAAAAGTCTTCATGGTTACAAAGGGCACGGCATTGCTCATCAAGAAAGCGACGTATGAATGCAAGACGAAATATTCAGGGTTTTGCTTTGATCTCGGAGAGTGTTTCAGTGTGTCCTGCTGGTTGGAAGAATATTGGAGATTAAATCTCAACCCATTAGGACACGTTGTAGGTATCGAGAAGAAAGACCAGGAGATCTTTAAACAAATTGTAGCTTCTTTGAAAACCGTGAAGGGGATGGATATACATAAATACCCTATCCGAAAGAAACGTGATCGTATCACTTATCATGATCTCCGGATTGAGCAGGGAGTTGACGCGGAGCAGGTGCTTGAAGATAAATACCTCACTCAAATATTCAGAGACTATCTGACTGACGATGGGCTCAGAGACGAGGTAATTAAGCGGGTCCAGGAGATACTCGATTTGATCTCCAAGCACCTTGTATTTCGAAAGGGGGAAAGGGAACGGCTCGAAGAGAAGCGAGGGGAGCATAGAAAAGAGTGTCAGAAGAAAATTAATCAGTCATATCAGAATTACCTTGAGAATTGCAGAAATTACTCTGCATAGAACAGTGAAGCCCTGGGAAACCAGGGCTTTGTTTTTTTGAGGAAGCCATGATTAAGGATATCCCGGAAGATCTGTACCCTTTATTCTCAATCGTCGGAGAAGCAAAGGCCTTGGAGGTATTAAAGCGATACCAGGGCCGAACAGTGTATTTCTCGAAGGCGATTTTAAAGCAGCTCGAGCGCGAAGAGATGAAAAAGGATTATGACAGCGGGGCCTCAATGAAGGAGCTTGTTGCAAAATACAAATACACAGCAGGTTATATCAAATATATTTGCAAATCGTAATTTTTTCCTTGACACGTTATGTCTATAACGTTATTATGAGTAAGATACGACGTTAAAGGAGAGTCAAATGGGACCGGGAAAAATCATTTTTGATATGGATAGACAATTTCGAGATGCTGCAAGCAGCAGAATTAAATCTATAAATCCAACATCGACCTTATCTCATTTCATGCGCGCAGCGGTAGCTCATATTCTCACTATGGACAAAGCAGAGTTAATCAGTTGGTATGCTGAGGGGCATCGAAAAGAGATGGAATTATATAACGATTTAAGGAAAGTGCGAGAAGGTGACTGGGGAGAATCCTACCTGGTTATCGAGGAATACCTTCGAGACGGTTTTATT
>CAZZCF010000374.1:0-1575 GCA_964652955.1 uncultured Leptospirales bacterium | reverse complement strand
GAGAGGCAGATTCCCATTTCGTACCTTGAAAGAGTTATTCAAAATCCCGAGCTATCACTGAAAGATGAGAATGATACCCATTTAGAACA
The DNA here is from genome assembly GCA_964652955.1 of uncultured Leptospirales bacterium. Lineage (GTDB taxonomy): Bacteria > Spirochaetota > UBA4802 > UBA4802 > JAKQUI01 > CAZZCF01. The sequence continues at coordinate 1,486 of CAZZCF010000374.1, read as the reverse complement.
TTTGTTAGGTAAAATTCATGAGTACGATAATCGTGTTCTGCGAGTTGTTATTAATAAAAATATTGACCCGATGAGAATAGTTACGGTATATTATGATAGAACCATGCGAGGTAAACTATGAAGTTGAAGGTAGACCAAAAAGCCGATGCTCTTTACCTCCGAATCGACGACAGCAAAATTATCGAGTCGGAGGAGGTGTCTCCCGGTATTGTCCTGGACTTCAATGAGCAGAATGATGTCGTCGGTGTTGAGATACTGAATCTTTCGAAAAGAAGCACAACGCTGGATCTCAAATCTCTCCAATACGAAACTGTCTGATCTATAACCCTCACGGGAATTCAAACTCAGTTCCACTACTTGTAACAATGTTAAAGGTATTTCGTTTGCTCTCTTAATATTGTAAAGGCTGAATGCTCACCTCTCTTCAAGATGCCAGAATGGCACATTGGAAATTCCTGATATTCATCAAAAGAATCTCTCATTACGGTAAACGACCGGGGAGGATTGATGATAAAAAGTTTTTATGATGATATATTATGCCCTGGACACCTGCTCGCTGCTCTAGCGAAGCTAGCCTCCCGGATGTTGAAACGGCCCAGCGGGTTGTGTTTGAATGGAAAAGAGGATACCTTCAGTTTAAAAAATATATCGATTGATCCGCTTTTGGTACTGTATTCCCGTGCGACTATGACATTTGCATCAGTCTTTATTTCCAACTCTGGTATATCCAATATTATTTCTGGATGACTGGCTATAAGGGCCTGAGGCGCTGCGGGCTCATTGCCTTCGCTTCTGAAGTCATATTTCTTCTGTCTTTCCGTGTCTCCTGATTGTATGTCGATTTTGTAGGTTGGCATGATTTTTGTTTTTAACTTTTTTTTGATTTTGTATGAAGTTTTCTATCTTTATCTCAGCCAAATAGCAGCCTGTTGTTTTAATACCTGGTATACTGGATTGTCAGGTGATTACTATAACACTACAATTTATCTCTCAATCAACTTTTTACCTTTGTTCCTTATAATTGCAATCTACACCTTGATGTCAACATCCGATTCTGAATTTTCCTCAAGTGTAAGCAAATCATGGCTTCGACGTGAAACCCCGATGCTATTCTCTATCATGAGCAGTACCAGTTGCTCACCATTCATCAATGCAACCGGTGTGGCATCGAATCGTTCGGCTTCTTCGCGGGCGCCCGAACTGAAGTCGCTTGTCGTTATAATCAGCCCCTGTTCATGTGTTCCGAGGCTGCCGCGAACCTGCTGGACCACTGGTGATTGTACGTTGTGTTTCCATTTCTTAACCTGTATCGCTATTCGTGTGCGAATGACGTCTCCTACTACCAGAGTTCCACGTATATCGATTCCTTTGTCTTTCCTTCTGCTTGTAATTTCAATATTCTCAAAACCAATCTCTGCCAGGAGTCTTGCAATCAGCTCTTCAAATTCGTCCCATTTCATGGATAGCAATCGTTTATGCAATGCTT
>CAZZCF010000373.1:0-1587 GCA_964652955.1 uncultured Leptospirales bacterium | reverse complement strand
AAATGGTGGCTCAATCTTTTTGAGCGGTTCAACGTCTCGTTCAAGGGTTTTGAGATCTTTTTCATTTCTTTCCAGGACAGCTTTCACTATGTACGTGACTAAATCTTCCTGTATTTTCATGTTTTCATCATGTTCGACATATGCTGCTTCGGCATCCATCATCCAGAATTCAGTCAGATGTCTTCGCGTTTTAGATTTTTCTGCACGGAAAACTGGCCCGAAATCGAAACATCTTCCAACACTAAAAATGGCGGCCTCTAAATAGAGCTGTCCAGATTGGCTTAATAAGCTTTTCCTTCATCGAAATACTCAACTTCAAAGAGCTCCGTTGTTCCTTCGCATGCATTGGGGGTGAATATTGGTGAATCGATCTTAATGAATCCTTCCTTATTCAGGAATTCATAGGTGGCATTAATGATGGTGTTCCGGATTTTTTGAATAGCCGCTTGCTTGTTTGAGCGGAGCCAAAGGTGACGGTTGTCCAAGAGGAAATCGACGCCGTGCTCCTTTTTTGAAATGGGATACTCATCTCCGCAGAGGTGTACAATCTCAATCTCTTTTACTTGGAGTTCAAAAACGTCTTCGTGCTTTGGATGCTTTGAAACAGTTCCGGTTACTCGAACAGAAGATTCAGCGGTAATTTTTTCTGCTGTAGCGAGTGTTTCCGGCGAAACACTGGAAGATTCAACAACTCCTTGTGTCATGCCGCTGCCGTCTCGGAGTTGGAGAAAGTATATTTTTCCACTTCCGCGCTTGTTATACATCCATCCCTGGATGGTGACATCTTTGTCGACGTGATCTTTCAAGTGAGAGATTCGAGTGTTCATGCTTTATTGAAAGGGATAATCATGTAAATAAGATAGAGAATACTGTTGATGCAGGCAAGGGCATTCAATTGTCGTACTTTTGAGGAGGTTTACAGATATCATGATATATGATAGAAAGCGTCCCTGTATTCTCCTAATAATATCCCTATGTTATCGGAACGCATTTTTTTTGATTCGGATGATGCCCATGATCAGGCGTTTGGGCATAATTGTGTACGTACTTTAGATGTTCTTCCTCCGGCAGATTTGAAACTTTTATTTGGGAAAAATCTTGATGGGCTTGATCATAATGATAAGCTTTTTGCATTAAATATAATGAGAGTTACTGAATTCTATCCCGATTTGATTCAGCGACTGTTGGATATTCGTCAGCGACTTAATGAAGGCACTTTTCTTCGTCCGAATCAGGAAAGAGCTCAGTATCCTTCTGCGAACTGGAAGGGCCTTGATGATGCTGAAGTTTTGACCACTTTGGGAGCTCAGTGCCCAGAATCTGATTTTTTGGTTCGAGATTCAGTCTTTCGTTCACCTCTCAACCTTTCAGGGAGAACTTTTGGCGGCGATGTGATTGTTCGTAATTCAGAAATCCCTGGCGGAGTGATAATGAATGGAGTGCTTGTTTTGGGCGATTATGTTCTTCATGGCTTAGATGTTACGCGAACTGTTGAGCAAAATAATATGACGGTCTGTGGTGATTTTCATCAGCAGATAGATATGGTTCGAGCAGGATTGCATCAGGTAAATTTGCTTGTAGGTGATA
>CAZZCF010000372.1:0-1593 GCA_964652955.1 uncultured Leptospirales bacterium | reverse complement strand
TTCCTTGGATTAACAACCTTCAATCTATCAACGATAACTTTTTTTAAGTTTTCGTCAATTTCCATGAAAATGCTCCTTATGAATTGTATTCAGGTTCATGAAGTGACATTCCCCACTATAATTTATTTATATTATCAGATACATATTTTTTCAATAACATTATTTCAATCATGAAATACAGATATCGGCTACTGCATAACTGACATAACCGTGAGTTCCAACAGCCATTACATAACAATAGAAAAAATCCTCCAAATAAACATAAAATACCGTATATCAACCGGACTCGCTTAAAATTTATCCAGAAACCCTACAATCTTCACCGACGCATCCCCCTCCCCGTAAAAGGGCTTCCATTCAGCCTGCACACCCTTCGCGCAAAGGGCGAGAGCGGTCTGTACAATTTTAGCCGTATCAGCTCCCGCCAGCACGGTCCATCCCGCCTCGGCGAGCTCGATCCACTCGGTCTCATTCCGCGCGACGACCGCCGGCTTCCTGAAAAAATAGCTCTCCTTCTGCACGCCGCCCGAATCGGTGATGATGAGCCGGGCGCCGCTCTCGAGGAGAATCATCTCGACATATGATATCGGCTCCGAAAGGATGAGATTATCCGGCGGCTTTTCACTGATGAGGCCGTACTGCGAGAGGTACTTTCTCGTGCGGGGATGTGCCGGGAAAAATATCGTATAGCTCTCTGCCAGTTGAAGGAGCGCCTCCCATATATTCTTCAGATTCTCTTCGACATCGGTGTTGTCGGCCCGGTGAATGGTGACGAGAATATACCCGCCTGCCGTCAATCCGTGCTTCCCCAGGATCTCATCGGTCCGGTGCTCATTCATTTCCCTGATGAGAAGCGCCAGATCGAACATGACATCGCCGATCTTGTGGACATTATCGGTGATACCCTCGCGCTCGAGATTCTTCACCGCTGTTTCCGTGGGAACGAAGAGGAGCTCTGAGAGATGATCGGTCAGGAGCCTGTTCAGCTCCTCGGGCATCCTCCGGTTGAAGCTCCGCAGACCGGCCTCGACGTGGCCCACCGGGATGTTGAGCTTCGACGCGGCGAGGGCTCCCGCGAGGGTTGAGTTGGTATCGCCGTAGACCAGTACCAGATCGGGATTTTCCTTGAGCAGCGCCTTCTCTATCTCGATGAGCATCCTCCCGGTCTGCTCGCCGTGGCTCCCCGATCCGATATCGAGGCGATAATCCGGCTCCGCCATCTCGAGCTCCTTGAAGAAGACATCGGACATGTTGATATCGTAGTGCTGGCCGGTATGTATCACAATCTCTTTTAGGCCGGCATCCCTGATCTTCTTCGAGACAATGGATGCCTTGATGAACTGCGGCCGCGCGCCGATGATGGTAACAAGTTTTTTCACCGAGATACCTTTATTTAAATGATTCTTGAAGTATTAATATATTTCATATACCATAAACAGTGACGGGTGACAGGTAACAGGTGACGTTCGACCGGTAAAGGGTAACTGGTAACGAGTAACATGTGACGAGTAATTGGTGACATGTTCGTGAAATTATTCTAACAGTTTCCTGAAAAACTCAATTGAAGTATAGAAATTAATTGCCAGAACAGTC
>CAZZCF010000371.1:0-1598 GCA_964652955.1 uncultured Leptospirales bacterium | reverse complement strand
TGCAACTTGCCCGCTCCGAGGTTCTGGCCAACGAACGGGATAATCACCGTTCCCAGAGCCCTGATGAGGGTCATCGCAAACATCTCGATTCTCGATGCGACTCCGAAACCTGCAACGCTTTCAGGGCCGTATTCTGATACAAGCCGGGTAATCACACCGATGGATATGGGAATAATGATATTCGTTCCAGCCGCAGGAATGCCTATGTAGAGAATGCGCTTCCATGATTGAACAACTTCCCTCAGCCGCGGAGCTTCGAATGTGAGCATGTGTTCCCTGCGTGAAAGGACGAGAAGCGAAACCGTCAGTGTAGATGCCCGTGCGGTGACTGTCGCCAGCGCGGCTCCGGCAAGCTCAAGGCGTGGAAAAGGCCCGATGCCGAAAATCAGCAGAGGATCGAGGATTACGTTGACCATAACCGCGACTCCCATTATCGCAGCAGGTGTCTTTGTGTCTCCCGTTGCACGGATCGCATTGTTCCCGACCATAGGAATGATGACAAACGGCACTCCTACATACCAGATCCGCATATACTGCCTGATCAGAGGAATGATCTCCTCATCTGCACCGAGCTGCCTGAAGAGAGGCTCGATTGTGGACACCCCTGCAACTGCGACGGATGTCACGATCAATGCAGAGAGCAGAAGGCCATCGGTTGTAAAACGCTGAACCTTGTGGTGATCTCCCTCGCCTATGGCACGCGAGAGCACTGCTGCAGTGCCTATTCCCAAACCCATTGCAAGGCTTCCGATCACAAGGACGACTGGAAAGGTAAAGCTCAGCGCAGCAAGCTCCAGAGTCCCAAGCCGGCCCACGTAGAATGTATCAACAAGATTGAACACCACCATTCCGATGATACCTGCGACCATCGGGCCGGTGAGCCTCAAGAGTGTTCTCACCACAGGCCCCTCAGTAAGGAGCGCTTTTTCAGCCCTGCTCGTTCCCATCACGAGTTCCTTTGAGAATAAATCCAACAGCTCCACATGGGTATTTGTGAAACCTTTGGAAGTGAACGACTAATATAAAGGTATTTTGGTGGGCGAGAAACCAATTATTTCACTCGATTATTGCCGCCGGGGAGACTGCGGTTTTTTCATCACCTGAGAAGCCCGATCCTCGCCGGAGGCCAGATTCTGAGCACCGGCCTGCCGAAGATTTCATTCCTTTCCACGAAGCCCCAGTACCTGCTGTCGTAGGAATTATCTCTGTTGTCTCCCATCATGAAATAGCTTTCGGCAGGAACGGTAATCGGGCCGAAGTTGTCCCGACCGCTTTGGATTCTTTCCCCTTTCGGAATCTCACTGGGATCTTCGTGGAACAGGGGCCACCATCCCCGTTCCCTTTCGCCGTTTATGTACACAATCTTGCCGATGATTTCTATCTCATCCCCTGGTAACCCGATGCAGCGCTTTACGTAATATTTTGGTTGTGAGTCGATCATGACGAATCCGAGCGAAAGTGTGTACACGACTGGATCGAAAATCCTCACGAGAAGTCCGGGTTCGCGATATTCGGGTGCACGGAACACCACGATGTCGCCACGCCTGGGCTCCCGTATCGCGGGGAGCCGGAATGCGGTAAAGGGAACTTTGGCACCA
>CAZZCF010000370.1:0-1614 GCA_964652955.1 uncultured Leptospirales bacterium | reverse complement strand
GAATGTATCTCCTCCTTTTGTTTCAATGTAAACACCCACAGTATACATATCTTGGACGCGCTGGTTGAAAACGATGAACCCGAGCGCCCTGTCCACATAATAGTCCCTTTGCGGATCGAGTTTATGATAGTAACCATCGAATCCCACAGTATCATGGATCGGTTCAGAGGGATCAATATTCATAGATTTTGCCACACCTCTGTATGCATAGGTGCCTTCATTGAGGTTGTTGTTGTTATTACTGTCATCGACATACACTTCGATGACAACTATGGAATCGGCAGAATTATAAAATATCTGGTCAAGTGAGGTGCGGGCTGCGGCGTAACGTTCCTTGTAAATTTGGTCTATGAAGAAGTAGGTGTTGGTTTTATACTGGTAGTCCCTGATCTGGTTGGATGTTTCCTCGGCAGAACCTCTGAATGATTTTACGTTCGATTCACTCTTTTCCTGTGAGGCAATGGCTGTAAATTTGAGCGGTCCGAGGCGACCCTCGGTACGGATACCGAAAAGTCCCCTGTGGCTTCCGCGATACCCGGCAAAAGTTGCCCCCTCGAGATTAAGAGAAGTACTGCCTGCCTCAATATATTGCATAATCTCATCTTCTTCACCCTGGTATTTGATTTTGACATTTTCTTCGAAGTTGGAAAAAGACCGGGAACTGGGATCCTGTTGAATATCGACTGTAATGCGTTCACCCACATTCCCGCGTATGCTGAACCGCGGCTCCTGTTTCATGGTAAGCGCCGGAAACGAGGAGTTCTTTGATGCCGATGTTTCTATTTGCCCTTCTGTCCATTCGCTTTTCCCGGAAAAAGTAATTTTCTGTGAACCGTCAATATCAAGGCTGGTTCGACCGCCTACAAGTTTCTGAAACCGTTCACCAACAGGGAGTGCGAATTCAAGTTCGCTTATGCCGCCTTCGCCTTCCTGAGAGCTCCATTTACTCATGCGCGGGGCATTTTTACTCCAGAGTGAGATCTGATGATCCTCAATGTTTTTACTGATATAATCTTCGAGAGAAATGAAGAAATATTTCTCCATACGGATACCGGTAATTTCGGTTTTGCGCCTGATCCGTGAGTGTTCCACTTCGAGGCTGTCGGTGACTGTAGAAAGAGGTTTCGGGAATTCCGACGGTGGACGGATGCCGACGGTTATTGGTAATATATCCGAATCTTCAATATCTTCAAGGGACATGTTTTTGATAAGGTCAATAAGGTCCTCATCTGCCTTGATTTCGTAATCTTTACCATAAGTATACGCATCGGATTTTTTATTAAGGAGGCTGCCGTTGAAATACTGGGCAGATACGGTTAGAGGCTTATAGACCGTGAAAGCGAGACTCAATATTATTGCGGAAAGGACGTACCTGTACATATAACGCATGCCCGACGATCGGTGAGTTGTAACGGCTCGTTTTAGTATACTATATATTTTCATTAAATCGATCGCACTGGGCGATAAGCAACCCCCCGATATATGTATAAATTGGGAAATAGCTATCAACAAAATAAAAATATATAAAAGTCACCTGTCAATCAAGGAAAAAACACTATTCGGAGAGACATTTCTTTCATATTCTCCGTGAAAATAATGAATCGGGGACATTCG
>CAZZCF010000369.1:0-1615 GCA_964652955.1 uncultured Leptospirales bacterium | reverse complement strand
ATAATATTTTCGCAACGAGATTAATTACACGGGACATATGCTGTATTATCAAGGACTGAAATTATGGAACTACTGGTTGATCGTCTTTTTGAATGGGCTCCCTATGTTCACTATCTCTCCTTTCTCCTTCTCATTCTCGCTGGTTTCAATTTGCCCATATCCGAAGATATCGTTTTTATCATATCCTCATCCATCGCTGCAACAATAGCACCGGAGAATAAGTATTACATATTTCTCGCATGTTTTCTCGGTGCCTATATCAGTGATTGCATCGCGTTCCTCATCGGATGGTTCGCAGGAGCAAGGATTCTTCAGGCCAGATTCTTCGTGAAAAGAATCCCTCTCGAGAAGATGGAGAAGATGCGCAGCTTTTTCCAGAGATATGGAGATAAAACGGTCTTTTTCGGGAGATTTATACCCTTTGGTGTAAGAAATATCGTCTTCATATCGGCTGGCATCGGTAAAATGAATGTTATCAAATTTCTCATTACGGATTTCATGGCGCTTACCTTCACCTCAACAATACTCTTGTCCCTCGGTTACTATTTCGGTAAAAACTACAAGATAGTATTTTCCTACATCGATAAGTTCAAGCTTCTCATATTTATATTATTCATCCTGGTGGTAATGATTGTTCTTATAAATATAATTATATCCCGTTGGAACAGAACACTCTCCCCCTCATGACATCACGTTTGGGAATGGTTTCTGCTCAACCCTTAATTTATTTGACAAATCGGGGAAACAATATACACTATTACGTGATGCATAGTATTTCCTGTTTCGCAGGGTGTAAGGATCGGTAAAAGAGATCTCACCGATTATGCGATACCTGAATGTGACAGAGATACGAGAATACTTCTGCAGGAAGGTTGTTATTACTCTTACCGGGACTTTGCCCTATGATAAAACAGAAAATTCACACCATTCACGAAAAGAATATTATCGTTGACAATATTATCACCACCCTGGTCGAGAATAAGGGCTTTTTAATATGCGGTCACACGAGTCCTGATGAGGATTGCATCTCGTCAATGGTTGCATTTTCACTGCTCGTTAACCGATTCGATAAATTTAGTCAAATATATATTGGCGGTAAGGTACCTGAAAATCTGGATTATCTCCTCCAAATCTGTAGATACAATTCTATCAAGATATTACATAACAGAAGCAAGATCTCAGAGAGCATCGACACGATAGTTATCTGTGACACCCCCAAACCATCCATGCTCGATATTAACAGTAAAATCAAAGCACTTATGAAAACAGACATACTCAAAATAGAGGTTGATCATCACCTCGGGGGAGACAGCGAATATATCGGTGATGAGGGCTACCGCCTGGTAACCGAAGCATCTTCGGCAGCTGAGCTTATCGGTTTTCTGGCAATGAAATTGAGCAAAAAAAAGGAGATCTTGAGCAAGTTCATGATTTCCGATCCCTTCTCGAGGAATTTTGTTCTCGCAATCATAACCGGAATTGTCGGTGATACGAACATGGGACAGTACCTGAAATCGAAGAGCGAAAAGAAGTACTACGATATCTTTTCAAACATGTTCAATAACCTGCTTATGAAAACCACCGTTAAAGAAAAGAACTTCAGCAGAATTGATCA
>CAZZCF010000368.1:0-1623 GCA_964652955.1 uncultured Leptospirales bacterium | reverse complement strand
ATCCCCCAAAATGACGAATGATAATTATTCTGTGTCCATGCATATCGCATAACTATCTGTTGACAACAATAATCTTATGAATAACTCCAAAAATTTATTTTTACCATTGGGGGACTTGAGAAAGCAGGTACGCGCTCACGATACATCGATTGTGCACCTCTCCCTCTACCGGGCACACAATTCATTTTTTCATATGCGGAGATGCGCCTGATCATAGACGCATGCAATAGGTACCGGCCGAGCAGAGATAATCTCCTCAAACGGTATTACGCCTTTTTTCCGGAGAATTTATTGTACCAGTGAATTGCCAGCATGAGTATCCCCATGAGGAGATACCCATGTGGAATAAATCCCGCCATATCAACGCCGATATCAGATGAGTGTACAAACCCAAAATAGGAACAGATGATCAACGGGATCGTCCAGTAAAAGGCCTTCAGAAAGTCTTTTTCAATCAAATACACAGCCATCGCGGTAATAAACATTGCCGAGAGGAGCGGACCCTCGGCAAACTGAATAATGCCCATCATCTGAGGGAGCGTTTGGGATATAATCCCGTTGACTTCGGAAATACTGTATTTCCCGTCGACATTTATGAACTGCCTCAGGAGTGAAAGGCCCCATGAAGCAATCGCCGGCATCAGTCCCAGTGCAACAGCGGGAGCATGTTCTTTTGGAGTGGTCTGGAACGCCTGTGCGGTAATGACAATACCAATCCACAGGAGAATGGGATATCCCGCTTCAATCGGAATCACACGGGATATAACGCTCATAATTCCCGTAATGCAAATAAGTGTCACCACGATTCCATTAATTATGGAATAACCAGCTCGGGCGCCCAATCCCTTCCAGCCAGGATGGCCAATGTATACTGTTGTCGGAAAGGGGGAGCCGAGAAAAGATCCCACAACGGTGCCAATACCATTCATCAGCAGTGACGGCATGGCGGGATAGGTATCGCCAGCCGCCGATGCGGATTCTATGTTCTGAAGTGTGCCGAAAAAGCTCATGATACCCATGGGGATAGCAACTCCAAGATACGGTACGATATCTCCGATACCGGAAAAGATATCAAAAAAAGTAAAAACCGGAAGATAGAATGACACATTTCCAGTCGATTCAACAAGCGACTTCTGATCCATTGCTCCGATGCTCCAGGCAATCACCCCACCGATGATAAGCGCATAGAGACCCGCAGGAATTCTCAAGGGAAGTTTCACACGGGAGAAGTATTCAATGAGGATGAAGGCAAGCGGTATAAATGCGATAAGCGGTTTCTCCCATATCGGCAGGGTGTGATTGAGCGCAATGAAGACAATTGCTATTCCTGCAAGTGTTGAGAGCAGTGCCGCCCGTGGTGTAATTTTTCTGATACGTTCGCCAATAAAAGCACCGAGACCCTCAAAGAGACCACTGATAAAACATGACGCAACACCAACTTTCCATGCGAGATAGGGATCTCTCGTCTGAATATACACGGGCACGATGATAAAGGAAAAGAAAGCGAAGAGGCTCACGGTATTGATTCCATAGGGTAATGCGGTAACATCGAGACGTCCTTCTCTCCGTGCAAGCTTTCTCGCCTGATATGAGTAGAAGAGATTCCCCGCCAGAACTGAAAGC
>CAZZCF010000367.1:0-1637 GCA_964652955.1 uncultured Leptospirales bacterium | reverse complement strand
CTTGGCCAGCGTTTTTTTGCACATCCTGTGCACGCTGGCATGCGCGACGTCGTGTTGCTGTGGGCGAATAATAATGTAAAAACCCTTTTTATTTGTATAAGTTTAAAAGGTTAAAAAGAGTTTTAGAGATGCCCATAATATATTCATAGAAAATTTTATATGTCAATACCCTTATGGTTTCGCTCGAACCTGCATGACGCCCGGCAACATCACATTTTCCAAGTGAGAAACTCATTAAATAATTGCGTCGTCCTGAATTGAGCCTCACTGCGAGAGAACATATCCTGCTTCCTCAGTATTTCGGAAAGCCCCAGATAATGAGCGAATTCTATGAGAAACAGATAGATAAACCCGGTGGTAACGGTTAATTCCCCGTAGTCATGCTCCATATCTTCGGCAAGTCTTGGAAAGGCATTCAGGTATATTTCCGCAAGTTCCTCGGCGAAGACGAAATCACCCGCCTTCCGCTTTATCAGGTAAAGACAGAAGGTGAGAGAAGCCTGCAGAAATTCCATACTATCAGGATAACGGGTTCCGTAAAGCCAGTTGTATGTTTCCGCGAAATAGCGGAACAACATCAGATAAAAGGCAACAGGGTCAAAATCATCCAGCATCCTGCGCCCTTGCCGTGTGACGCTGAACCGTCCCTTCTGAAACTTGATGAACCCGGAATCCCTGAGGAAAAACTTTGCCTTCTGTATCTCCTGTACATCATCCTCCCTCATCGGTTTCATGTCGAGCACATCATACTCCCGAAGGAAGACGTCGTAAAAATCCTGCACCACAGAGCGGGGAAGATTCCCCTTATGTGTCGCCTTCAGTCCCTTGTCCGATTTACCCACCCTTTCAAGAAGATAGCGGCACTGCAGCAACGCCGGCACCGCTTCGACGGATGTCACGAAGAGGCCGCTGTTGATTGCGAGGATGCTTCCGTTGTCGTCAATAATACTATGCAGTATTGAATCCATCTGATCCGGCGAGAGGCCGAGGAATTCATCCAGGGGTGTTCTGTTCATCTCCTCGGTGCGGGCCTCTATGAATGCCTTCAGCTCCTCCTCGGAACGGAACTCCCGGCTCCCTGTCATCTTGGAAATATCACGAATGTTTTCGGTCGCGGGATTGGGTCTTCCCATGCTCTCCATGAAGGTCGGCGGCGGTCCCTTTTCATGGTCCCAGCTCTCAACCAAATCCTGGTATTTCTTGAATGCCTCATCTAAATCATTCGCCCCGGGAAAGGGGGAGACGTTGTCGTATTTCCCGATGCAGCAGTTCTTGTATTTCTTTCCGCTGCCGCAGGGGCACGGATCGTTTCTGCCAATCTTCTTGGTCATGTTCTGCAACTCCTGTGCTTACCGGATGTATATGCTATTCTTCTCTCTCTCTGATCAACGGTCATGCCTTTAAATCACCACAAATAAAAATTTATACGAACAACACCTACAATATAATATTCTATTTTTCCTCTGTATTATTTTATTAAATCGAGAATAAAGTTATTCATATCAGCTAACGAATATTGAAACTGCTCCATTCTTCCGGTTAAATCAAGAGTATAAATAGAAAAGTTATGGCCATCCTTCAATTGGAAGCTTTCCTTAATACTCACATCATTATAGGGATAAATAAGCAATCCCGGA
>CAZZCF010000366.1:0-1654 GCA_964652955.1 uncultured Leptospirales bacterium | reverse complement strand
CTCAGAGCCTTCCTGTCGATATGCTTTCCCGCAGCACGCTGCCAGTGCTATCGCACTGATCGATGCAAGCATCGAAGGGGTATTTGTTAGAATGCGTACCTGCTTCGCAGGCGATCCCCTGCTGCTAATAGTAACAAGACTTACATCCTCGAAACATGCATCGAGGTATGACGCCTTATATTAAAACATCAGATCCGTTTCCCGGTCATCTTCTCGAAGGTAATCGGGACAGACTCATTCCCCACATCCCCACCGGCGCCCGGCGCGGCAATTGAATCTCCAACCAGATAGAGATTCTGAACATCGGGAACAGTTGATCCGGGCCGCTGCTCCTCGGTCTGATCGACATTAACCTGAACACCGTCAATCATTTTCAGAGCCGCCTCACGTTTCCAGAGAATATCCTTCTCTATCTCAGGGAAGAAGCTTTTGACCGCTATCCAGAGCTCCTCTATGCTTTTCTTGATGTTCTTGAGGCCGGTGACATCCTTCAGCGAGACGGGATAGAACATCGTGAGGAGCTGAGAACCCGGCGGCGCAACAGCTCTGCAGATGTTTGAGGTGATAATGCCGTAAGCAGCAGGGCTGGCACTGTACAGAAGCCCGTCAATTTCAGAAATATTCCTCTTCAGGGCGATATCCACAAAGACACCTGAGGTGGGAAGAAGATTTTTACAGAGATTCACATATTCCTTCCTGCAGGATCGCTCCGGCACCACAGAAAATATCTCCTGAACCGGCATGTTCAGAACAACCCGGTCTGCTACGTATTTCTTTCCCCCGACAGTGACCCCCGTTGCAACTCCCTTTCTGATAATCACGCGGTCAACCTTTGCTTTCCTGTATACCTTTCCCCTCTTCTCGATCTCTGAAATGAGCGCCTGATGAATCGGCTTCCAGCCTTCAGCAGGGTATTCCGCCGAATGGCCGGACTGTAAAACCCGGTTTATGTTCCTGAACATTTCACCCGCCGAGGTTTTCTCCACGAAGGGGCAGACCATCACGGATGCGCTGACCAGCTCGAAGTACTTTCGCAAACCGCCAGTAATATCGTTCTGCTGCATCCACTCCTCCAGGGAAATCTTCATCAAATTGTTGTACTTTCCCCGCTTGATTTTGAACAGTAATCCCAGTATTCTCAATTTCTCTCGAAAGCTGAAGAGCTCGCTCCTGAAAATCCCGGCTGGACTGGTGGGAAAGAGCTTCATTTCACCATCGGTGTCCATGAGATACGATTTGCCCATCGGTTGAAAGGCCACCTCCGAGCCGAGATATCTCATTATCTTCGCCAGAGAACTGGCGGGCCCGAAACGGGTGAGATGCACTCCGTAATCGAGAATAAAACCATCCCGCTCAAGCAGGAAAGCCCTCCCCCCGACCGTTCTTTTTTTTTCGAACAGCAGCACCTCATCGCCATCGTGCGCGAGGAGCGCACCGAGCAACAGGCCGTTTATACCGGCACCGACAATTACTGTTTTTGACAATTCATACCCCTCAATATCATTATGAATTCAGCGCATACCCGGTATAAATAAATACATCTCCCGTACAACGTGTCAAATAGTTATTATTTCCATAAGGAACGGCTCCGATGGCTCGCCTCTGTGAGGGGGGCATCACCCGTGTATACAATCTCAACATCGTGGAGCAGGCC
>CAZZCF010000365.1:0-1667 GCA_964652955.1 uncultured Leptospirales bacterium | reverse complement strand
AGTTTTTAGAAGTCCCCTTATGATAAATGTGATTGAAAAATCAACCTCCCCATTATATATGTATCATCATACCGACACACGGAGCTTTTCCCCAATCGCAATCCCATGGAACAGAAACAGTTAATTCTCATAAGCGGCCTGCCGGCGAGCGGCAAGAGCACCATCGCCGGGGAGATAGGCAGGAGGACCGGATATGCGGTGCTCAGCTCCGACACCATTCGGATGGAATACTTTTCCTCGAACGATTACCGACAGGTCAAGTACTCCGGGCCCGCGAAGAGAATGGTTTTTGATATCATGTACCTGAAGGCGGAACTGGAGGTGATGCATCACAACGGAATCATACTGGACGGCATGCACTTCAATCCACAGGGATGGCGGAAAATCGGTGAGATAGCCGATCGGGTGGGAGGAACGGTTTTCTTCATTCAGCTCATCGCCGATTACAATACCCTCGCAGAGCGGATACAGAAGCGGGGAGAAGATATTCACGAATCCGAGGCCGATATCACGGTGCTCGATCGATACTGGGAAAAGCTGCAGAGCGGCAAATTGAGATATCCGACACGTATCGAGGAATTCGTGAAACTCGGATTTCGCTGGTACGAAATGGATGCTCTGTCTATGAGTGTTCTTGCCGGCAATTGGGATCTGCCTGAATGGCTCGCGATGCTTACTGTACCGAAAGGCGAATCACCATAGGATGAGGAAAGGTCAGGAGAGATCAGAACCGCAGCGGGACGCATTGCGGCTCATAGTATCACGGGAGCGGAACAAACCGTTTCAGCCAACCATCCGTTTCAGCGAGACCCGCGCTTCAGCCATCCGCTCCCTGGTCGTATCGATGCGTGAGAGATAAGCCTTCCCCTTTGAGGGCTCAATTCTGGTGAGGCGCTCGTAGAGTTTAATTTCAAATTCAAGTCCTGCTTCTATTGACGCAGCGATATCTTCTGCAGCGGCCGGATCGAAGATCAGGTGACGGGTGTTTATCCTGCTGGTTGCAATTCGCTCCGCAATCATCCACGCATTGCGGGGAGTTATTCTACCGCCGACAGACGTTATCTTTCCCCTCGCCCTGACTCTGTCAACGATATCAGCGGTTTTTGAGAATACCTCTTCATCATCAACATCCCTCCTCATCGACCGCGAGAGATCGCTCCTTCCCACCGTGACCTGATTAATATGCTGAAATGCCGGGCTCTGCAGCAGCGTTTCGAGGTTCTGATATGCAGTGATAGTTTCAATGTTCACTGCCATATAAGGTTTCTCCCGCTCACGATACATTTCGTCTACTGTGTCGACAAAGTTTCTCAGACCATACTCAGATTCGACCATTGGAGCCAGTAAGCCGTTAATGCCGAGCGCCTGCAACACCCTGATATCATTCCTCGCTTCAGGACCGCCGATCTTCACAATAAGAGGAAGATCGGGCTCACCCAGCTCTCTCAGAAAGCTTATCTCGAGAAAGCTCATATCCTCGACCTCGGTTCCCCCCTTGAGGGCTACCAGACCGCAGGTATCGACAAGTGTTTTTAGTATGCTTTTCAGACGAGACATGTTCATCCTCCCACAGGATCATACCGGTATCAGTATTTTCGGAACAAACGGGGGATAAATGAAGGGAAATACGTACTTTGCATCAGATGAAGTTTCTATTTATACTATTA
>CAZZCF010000364.1:0-1683 GCA_964652955.1 uncultured Leptospirales bacterium | reverse complement strand
CGTTGCCGGATCATGGAAAGATAGAAAATTCAATATCGAAAAATATATTCGCGACAGCCGAAAGGATAGAGAACGATGATAGTTGTCGATACGGACATCCTTATATGGATTCTCAGGGGAGATATTCAGATCGTTGAAAAATTTAAAAAAACGGTTATCGAATCAAATGGCCATGTTTTTATTACACCGATACAGATAATTGAAATATATTCAGGGATTATTAACAGAGAAGAGCCTAACACCATTAAGTTTCTTGAAACACTGAATACAATTAACATTGACAGAGAAATTGGAATGATTGCCGGTGATTTTGTAAAAAAATACAGGAAGTCACATAATGTTACCATTGCCGATGCAATAACAGGAGCTTCTGCAAAAATTAATGGGTATAAGATCTGGACGCTCAACAAAAAACATTACCCTATGTTTAGCAGGGATGAATTTGTTCAATAACTCAAAAATACAACCTTTTCAGAAATTGCAAACTATTAAACATCCAATCTCTCCCCCTCCTCCAACTCCATCGGCTCCCCTCAATCATCCTCTAACCGGACATCGATCACATTGAGCTCATCCTGCAATGTATTTTATTAATTAGTGAATACCTGTTAATAATACTCCTTGAAATTGATAACCCGTATTAGTATTGTAGACTAATGAAGATTAAGCTCACAAAAATGGCAGAAAAACAGCTGAGAAAAATTGCAAAGGGTGACAAAAAGAGTGCTGGAATGATATATGAAAAAATTAAAGATTATGCCGATGGGAAAGGGGAGCATTCAGTAAATGTTACGAAGTTATCTGGAAATAAAGAACGTATGAGAATGAGAATTGGTAACTACAGAATAATTTTTAAGATAAAAAATGATATGATGCTTATATCGATTATAAAACATAGAAGCGAGGCATACGATGATTAAAAGGCAAATAATCAAGGACAATAATGACGAACCAGTAGGAGTTATTATTGATTATAAAGAGTACCTTAAATTGAAAAAAATCGAACGAGATCTCCTCGACACTATTGAAGCTGAAAAAGCTGAAGAAGAAACAGATACATGGACCGATCTCGAGGAGCTTGCAGATGAACTTGGATTGAAAGGGTGATTTCTCTCCCCCTCCTCCATCTCCATCGACTCCCTTCAGGCATACTCTAACAACATGCCTATTGCTATAAGCTCATCCTTCTCCGATATCATACAAAACGTAACAGGGCATTTCGATATCCATTGCGAGCAGGTTCCCACCCGGAGTTATAATTTCATGTTCCCGAATAACCCGCGTTTAATTGGGACCATCATTTCCAAGTTTGGCAATTATATACCCGCAATCCTGAAGCGATCCAGTATGCCGGGCGTGTTGAACAGGATGTTCGAATGTGCCAAACAGGATGTTTCAATGCAGGGGCGTACACGGAGGTACTTAGCCCCTGCCCGAAGCTGCGCAGGAGGCGCAAATAAGCTTCGGCCTATTGGCTGCGCCGAGGTCGATTTTTTGACATCCGTGTCAAAATCGACATTCCTAGCATCCTGCCAGTCAGACTTTACGGATGACGCATGTTTGCTTAATAAAGAAGGTATAGGTGAACATGGCGACCAACACGATGCACGGATGCACATGAGCCGGCCCCCCGCAGGGGCGTCCTTTTACCACAGGCACTTCCTCGCTTCGCTTGGTCGCTTC
>CAZZCF010000363.1:0-1684 GCA_964652955.1 uncultured Leptospirales bacterium | reverse complement strand
GAATAATTGTTGAATTCTGTAAAAGTGTTCTGGCTCGATCAAAATAAGTTGATTCACACAATAGGTAATCTCGCGCAAAAAATCGGAAGTGAGAATGAGAGTATCCGTAAAATTATCTTATTTGGATCTTTGGCAGAGAAGCGAAACATTCCCGGCAGCGATGCTGATATATTAATAATTCTCAATGAATCTAATAAGCCTTTTTGGGATAGGATTACTGAATGGATTGAAAGATTCTCTATTGATTTCCCCGTTGAAGTGTTCCCGTATACGGTCGATGAGCTTGATAATCCGCTTGTTGATGAAGCGTTGAAGAGGGGCACGGTATTATTTGAGAGATAGGATGAGAGGGATTGGCTGATGGACTTTATCGATCTGGCGGCACAGCAGGATAGAATCAGGGATAAGATAGAAAAGAATATCGGGAAGGTTCTGGATCACGGGAGGTATATCAACGGTCCCGAGGTTCGCGAGCTGGAAGAGAAGCTCGCCGGATATGTCGGCGCGCCCTGCGCCGTCGGATGCGCCAGCGGCACCGACGCGCTCCTGATGCCGCTCATGGCCAGGGGCATCGGCCCCGGTGACGCAATCTTTACCGCGCCCTTCACTTTCATAGCAACGGCCGAAATAGTTCAGCTCCTCGGGGCGACGCCGGTTTTCGCCGATATCGATCCGGAAACCTTCAATATCGACGTGAAGAAGCTCGGGGAGGCTATTGAGAAAACCGGGCGGGAGGGAAAGCTCAGTCCGCAGGGCATCATCCCGGTCGATCTCTTCGGCCAGCCGGCCGACTACGACGAGTTAAACGACCTCGCGGCAAAGTACAATCTCTTTGTCCTTGAGGACGCTGCCCAGAGCTTCGGGGCGACCTACAAGGGGAGAAGATCCTGCTCGCTGGCCCGGGTGGCGGCAACGAGCTTCTTCCCCGCCAAGCCGCTCGGCTGCTACGGCGACGGCGGCATGATATTTACCGACGACCGGGCGCTGCACGAGGCCCTGCTGTCGATACGGGTTCACGGCCAGGGAAAGAACAAGTACGATAACGTTCGCATAGGCATCAACGGGCGAATCGACACCATGCAGGCGGCGGTGCTTCTGGCGAAGCTCGAGATCTTCGACGAGGAGCTAAACCTCCGCCAGAAGGTTGCCCGGCGATACAGCGAGGGGCTCGGCGACTGCGTGAAAGTGCCGGTCGTGAGGGAGCACAATGTCTCCGCCTGGGCGCAGTATTCAATCATGCACTCCGAGCGCGACAGGATCATTGAACGTTTAAAAAGCGAGAAGATCCCTGCGGCGATATACTATCCGAAACCGCTTCACCTGCAGCCGGCCTTTGAGCATCTGGGATACCGGGAGGGTGATTTCCCCGCAAGCGAATCGGTTTCGAAAACAATCATGAGCCTTCCGATGCATCCCTATCTGAGCGGTGATGATCAGGACAGGATAATCGAGATTATCAGGGATGCGGTTTGATGCTTGGAATATCGTCATTGCGAGCCGGGAGCGGAGAGTGAACGGCTATCAGTGATCAGTTAGTAGTGACGGGTTAATGGTGACGAGTGAATAGTGATAATGTCATTTATACCACTGTCATCGCGTCTATGATGAACCTCAAGCAGTTTTTCGAACAAGTACTCCATTTTTTTCATCGAGTGAATCCTGTTTTTTGTCTGAATGAGCTGAC
>CAZZCF010000362.1:0-1688 GCA_964652955.1 uncultured Leptospirales bacterium | reverse complement strand
GGGTTGTTTCAACAGTGAAAAAAAAATTGATATTCATTGGAGTGGGACTATGTGTGTTGATCGTACTGCTTCTCTCCCTGTACATATATAATATTTCTACCAGGAATGTCATTGAGCAGCTCACTGCGAGCAGAAAGACGATTAACATACTCATTGCGGGGAGCAATGTTTACAGGGATGACAAACACCGATTGTATGCCATTATGAGCATCAATCCCGATAACAGCAGAATAGGCTTTACCTTCATCCCGCCCGCTTTCAGGATACATTCAGGAAGGGACAGCGGGACCGCATATCGGATTGATGAAATGGAAATCGGTGATTTTAAAAGGATAAGTGAGTTTTTTTATCGGGAGTATAAGATTCAGATACCGTTTTACATCGAATTATACGCTTCAGATGTCAGGAGGATTGTTGATCTCATCGAGGGTATCGATGTCTATATACTCGATCAGGCGACCGATCTTCATAACTGGAAGGTTGGTATCAATTATCTCGATGGTGAAAAGGTAATACAGTACATTAACTCTTCGCAGGAGAATTCTATTTTTAAGAAGTACGACAGAATTCAGGATATTCTGCTGACGCTCTATCATAATAAAAACAGATACGTCCGCTTCAGAAATATTACGTTTATTGAAGAAATCCTGAGAACGGTGCGAACGAACCTCCTCTCGCAGGAGATACTCTCCCTGGCGGAGCTGATCTTTCAGAATTCTCTTGCATTCTGTACCATTATCCCCGGAAAGTTCTCTGATGATGGTTTTTACTGCACTGACACCATCGACTCTAAGATCTATGAGAAAGAGCTCCTGCGCAAGCTTATTGTTGATGAAAATACCGATTCCGTGATAAAGGTTAAAATATTGAACGGAACGAATGTGCCGGGTCTTGCACGACGGATGAGGAATATGCTCATTAAAGATGGCTTGAGTGTTGTAGAATTCGGCACATCGCCGTTCCCTCCGAACGAGCACACTATCATAATCAATCAGAAGGGGAATACCGATGATGTGCTGAAGGTTGCTGCGTTGATCGAAACAGATAGAATATATCACGCTATCGACACAACGCAGCTCCACAGTGTATTGATAATAATCGGAGGGGATTTCGTTCGGTGAATAATACAGTATTAACTGAGAAAGAAATCGTTGAGACAGCACGGAAATGTGCGCGGATGATGAGCGAGAAAAAAGCAAAAGATATCGTTCTCATGGATCTTCGCCGGGTCAACAACTACCTGGATTATTTTCTGCTTGCAACCGGGAATTCAGTTATTCACTGTCGTTCGCTGGCGAAAGAGGTGCAGAAAGCACTTGCCATGAGTAATGTTAAATCCAGAAATAAATCCAATCTCGATTCAGAATGGATTGTCCTTGATTACAATGAGATCGTCGTTCATATCTTCACACAGGAAACAAGAGATTTCTATCAGCTGGAAAAGCTCTGGGGTGATGCAACCGTAATGAGCTACGAGCGTACAGAGTGAGGAACCGGCTTTTCGCGAAGCTGTCAGTGCACGCTTCCATAAAGAATAAGTATGGGAAAAATATATAAAATCCTCATAGCTGATGATGAGCCTGTTCTCAGAGAGCTTCTGAAGAACATGCTCAGCGAAACGTATTATGTTGATGCTGTTGGCAGGGGTGATGTCATTCTCGATACACTCAAAAAACAGCACTATGACA
>CAZZCF010000361.1:0-1694 GCA_964652955.1 uncultured Leptospirales bacterium | reverse complement strand
CTGGAGGTGCAGTATATCTCAACACGATTACAGGTTGAAATATATACAATTTCTTCAATCCTGCTTTTTATTTTCTCATAGAGCGCGCTCAGATC
This sequence comes from uncultured Leptospirales bacterium, assembly GCA_964652955.1. Lineage (GTDB taxonomy): Bacteria > Spirochaetota > UBA4802 > UBA4802 > JAKQUI01 > CAZZCF01. The sequence goes on along the minus strand of CAZZCF010000361.1, from coordinate 1,599 downwards.
TTCGGAATTGAGAGAGAACTTTTCGCGCAGCTCTATCGGTGCCGTTTTATGGCTTAATCCGAGGAGGATTATTTCTGGTATTTCGCTGCTCATGATACCCTTATTTATAGCTGTGAAATCCGGTTGTAATGAAGATATTCGTAAAAACATAGAAGCACATCACGATAATGAACAGCGCAGTGTTAATCTGGTTTACCTTATGGGAGGTGACGTTCGTTCTAAATCGAAGGTACGCGATTATGAGAATTACCAGCCATGAAGAATAGATGATGATCTCCTTTGATGATGCGAGAAAGAGAGCGCTAAACTTGACCCAGACGAGTATAATGCCAATAATGATACCGATGGTGAGCAGCATAAGGGATCGTGAAATTGCCCAGCGGTTGAAGTTTTCAATGGTTTCAAGGTTTGGTAACCGATAGATGAATTTCATGGAGGATTTCTTTTTCAACTGCCACTCCATAACGAGATAGAGCACTGATCCGACAAAGCTAAAGAAGAAGAGGATTTCTCCTATGGTTGCAATAAAAATGTGGACGGGTAGGAGACTGTGCTGCAGTTCCGTTTCAAAGCGTCTCTGTGAATCGATGTAGGGGATTGAGAAGCTGAGTACTATCGTGATGAAAGGCGACGCAAGCGCAATAATGGACTTCAACTGATGCTTCCATCGAGTGAAATTCAGATAGAGGAGAATGAGAAGAATAAAGGAGATTATGAGAAAAAAGTATCCCCAGATTGTGTGAGTTGCTTTGACAAGCGCCCCTGCGGATGTGGGATTGAACTTGAGTATACCGGTGATAAAGAAAAGGAAAACGGAAATGTAGAAGCATATTATCGTTGCCTTGAAATACCGCTTCTTATCGGAGTAGAAAGAGAATATGCTCAGTACCGATAGCAGGATAAATGAGCAGAGCGTAAGTATAAAAAAGACGTCGAACATCTTTGTGATCCTCTTTTATTAGGGAATTACCAGTGAAATCAGGTACGGGAAATTTATCAAGGATAAAATTTATAAATTCTCGGTCAGGGTCCCTCGTTCAAGTTTGAAATGCTCATTACGTACTGAGATTTTACTTTACATATTGTGAGTGCGGAGAAATGCTGTCGTACCGTTTCATCTAATACGTTGATTGTCTGGAAAATAGAGAATTTATCTCGGTAAAGGGTTCCTGAGTGAAAATGAGCGGAAAAAACTCATACATACTTGCGATTGTTCAGTATTGTGCCTTTTTCTTCATATTTTCGTTCGTCATAATGAGAGTATCGCTTGACAGTCAATCGAGAGAACCTTTTCTGCGGTTCCTCTTGGGAAACGAATTGTTTTTAGAAGAAAAAATTATCTCCTGCAAAATTACTGCATATTGTCCCGGTCCCTGTTGTAATTCGGGTTATGTTAGGATAAATGGAGAGTTGGTTTTTGTTGACTGGAGTAATCGTATTGCTGTCGGTGAACTCACGATTCGGGATCTGCATAGAGCTCATATTGGTCTCATTGCAGTGGATCCGGTATACATCCCCTATGGATCTATTGTTCGGTATAACGATAAACTCTATATTGCTCTTGATTCAGGTGGTTCAATTAAAGAAAATTCGATTGAT
>CAZZCF010000360.1:0-1695 GCA_964652955.1 uncultured Leptospirales bacterium | reverse complement strand
GCAAAAGCAACAATGATGATAAAGGTCACGCCGAACTGGCCCATGAATGCAGTAGCGGCTGCGGCGACGGGCGCATCGGCGGAGGAAAACTTATCCCACGAGAGGACTCCAACACTCACCAGCGCAAGAAGGGTATACAGAACGGTCGGGACAGACACGCCCAGGAACATCCCCCGCGGAATGGTCTTTTTCGGGTTCTTCGCTTCCTCACCGAGATCGGCTGCCAGGGTGAGTCCGGTATACGCAAAAATAAGTATTGACGCTCCTTTCATTATCCCGTTGAAACCCATGGGCGCTTCCATGAAAAGCAGATCAGATTTTACGAAACGTATTCCCCAGACGATGTAAATAACGATACCGAGCACCATGAATATGAACAGGATATTCTGAACGACTGATACTGCCTTGACACCGAGATAATTGAGCAGCCCGAAAACCAGCAGAACGATAACCGCTCCGCCGATTATGGGAATCTGCGCAGTAAATTGCGGGAGTGCGTTCCAGTAGATTATGAATGCTTTTGCAGTGACGCACACGAGCCCAATTACTCCGAGCCACATTCCCCATCCTGAGAGAAAGCCCCAAACATGAGACACTATTCTCGTAGGATACACGTAACTCTCACCGCTCTCAACAGGATACATCTGCGCAAGCATCGATGTGCTGAACGCAACCATGAAGCACGGAATGGCGGCTATCAAGTATGATACCCATACATAGGAACCCGCATATTTCGCGCCGATCCCTGTGACAACGAACAGGCCTGCCCCGATGACGATTCCCGCGGTAATAGCGGTCACATCGAGCGTGTTCAGCTCCTTGTGCAGCTCTCTTGTTTTTCCCATTGCATTCCTCCTTTTTCATTGAATTGCAGTTACTGTAAAAGGACAACCAATGTTTATGGGTAGTATAAATCAGGAATTATTATGGAGGAAAAAGAGAAAATGTCAATAAATATTATGAGCAATATATACGCCCACTCACCAATCCACTATTTCATACGTGATCGATGTCAGCGGTGCGTTCAAGTTGTTGAGCACGTGCTCCAGCAGCACACCGTCGCGTTTCGGAAGATCGTAGCCGAAGCTTGCCTTTATCGCTGTTGATGCGAACTGCACCGCTCGATCCAGAGCGATGGGAAGGCTGTCGCCTCGAAGCAGACTGCCGAGCATGACGCTCGCGAACACATCGCCTGTGCCCGGATAATATGCAGGAATGGAACGGCAATCGACCTTCCAGAACCGACCGTCAGCAGTATTGTACGCGACAACGGTCGAAAGGGCGATGTCCTTTTGTACCGGAACGCTCGTAATGATCACGGCTCTCGGGCCGAACTCTGAAAGCCGATACATCCACTCCTTCAGCTCCTTCTGCTCGATGTGATCGTCATATGCGGAGTTTAAGAGAAAAGAGGCTTCTGTAAAATTGGGGGTGATTATATGCGCCTTTTTAATAAGCTCGCGCATTCCTTCCGTCAGTTCAGGAGTAACGGTGCTATACGCTTTGCCGTCATCCCCCAGAACCGGGTCGACCATCACGATCTGGTTCTCCCGCGAGAATGCATCGATGAAATCGGAAACAATCTGTATCTGCTTGGCGGATCCCAGAAACCCGCTGTACACCGCTTCGAACTCGAGATTCAGCTCGAGCCAGTGCTCCATGAAACCTCGCATATAAGGGGTAAAATCCACGAAT
>CAZZCF010000359.1:0-1698 GCA_964652955.1 uncultured Leptospirales bacterium | reverse complement strand
ACCCCTTTATCGTCAGGGTGAAGGGAGAGTACTATCTGAAGGGAGGAACGTATAAGCCCCGGAGGTTGTTCGTATCGAAGATAAAGAAGAGGGAAAAGGTTGTGATTCTCAGAAAAGCGGAGGATTTATTTCAGAGGGAGCGGTATCGGGAAGCAGCAGAGCTCTATGAGCGTTTTCTGCACCTGGCAACAGAATTTGATTCAGAACATCCTGCATTTCATAACATGGTGCAGTCCTACATACACCTCGGAAACCTTCAAAGGGTGACACAACTGCTTGAACGATTTGCTCGCTCTTCACAGATGGTGAAACTGGAACGGATGTATGAGCGGCGCTATGGAATTTCATTGGAGTTGGATCAGAGGCTGCATAATAGACCGAATTATATACCGGTATACTCGGAAAAGAGAGAGGATGAGCGACGAAAGCGGCTCATACACTATGCGGATAATTTCGTTAAGCAGTGGCGAATGAAAAATGCAGTAAAGAGCAATCCGGAAAAGAAACCTCGGGTGAAGCGGGGGAAAGAGCTCATCCTCTCCAGGAAAGGAGAGGAAAAAATTGCAGAAAAAGAGAAGAAACAGTATACTCCCGAGAAGGCTGACTCGCTAAAAAAGAGCTCCCGCAAATCAATTGAATCGAATCGCGTGAAAAAGCCTGAAGAGAATGAGAAGAGGCCGACTGCCGGGAAAAAACTGATAGGCGAAGAGAAAAATAAGCAGAAAAGTACCGATAAGAAATCACCTCCACCTCTCGAAAAACTGGAGAAATCATCATGATTATTCCTTTTTTGGCCTCATGAAGATGATATACATGTCGATGGTGTTGTCATTCCTGTCATCGACTATCGCAATTCCCAGCGTTTCGTAGAGATAAATTTTGTTTTCTTTCTTGCTGAAAGTTCGCATGCCCGTATTTCCATAGTTAAATATGAAGTATTCAGCTCCACTATTAAGGTTTACCGCATCATCGGTAATACGATACGAGTTGAGACCGATGATTGAGGAGATGGTGCTGTTCTCAATGAAAACAATGGCGTCCTTTGACCGGTAGTAGTATATTTTATCGAAGTATATCTTTACTGGCGAATCCAGTTCGAAGATTTCTGCAAAGAGTTCCTTTCTCTCAGTGAAGGAGGCGATGCGATCGGGATAGCCCTTTATGGTAAGTATCTCCTTCGCGTAGTCGCCAAGGAGTATTTTTTCCGCTCCTATTCCTGGAACAACAAGTGATTCGTCGGCTTTAATCATTGCCCGCTGATCACGTGTCGATTGAGAGAGAAGTTGTGACACGGAGAGCGTTACTATTATGATATGAGCTATGATTATTCTTTTCCTTTTCATAGCCGTTCCCTCGTCTCAGATGTCCAAAATAGATTAACAGTATCACGGGGAGTAAATCTCCTAAAGAGCCGGAATCTCCGGAGAAACTCCCTGCATCTCCTCAAGTATAAGCGGTACAATTTGCTATTGCAACAAGTTTTGATAAGACACGATCCCAGTGATACCTGAAATGCCGGGGATGGTGATGATAAACGGTATATGTCCTGTTCATAATCATGGGACCGGTTTGCCGGTAAAGAGGCGTTTTTGCTCTTTGGTGAATTATTTGTGTCTTGCTACGGAAATGGCATGATGTTACTGTAGGAATTATTCAAGCGAGATTGCCATCCTGTCACCATCATCTTTTAAGCTGCAA
>CAZZCF010000358.1:0-1705 GCA_964652955.1 uncultured Leptospirales bacterium | reverse complement strand
CCGCTTCAGTTCAAGATTATCAGTGAGAGTGTGAAGAAGACGGACAGGGAGGATGCGAGGGTAATAGCTAAGTATTTAAGCAAGGGGTTATTACCTGAAGTAAGGGTGATGGAGAAGGATCGCAGAGAGCTGAAGAGTTTGATACAGACACGTGACAAGCTGGTGAAGCTTAGAAGCAGTCTGAAGAACAAGATACATGGGATACTGCTTGAGCATGGGATACAGAGCAAGCGGGAGATGTTTTCGAGCCAGAAGGCATTGAAAAAGGTGTTGGAGCAGCCTGTAAGTGAGACTGCCCGATTTGAGCTTGAGGTGATAGTGAAACAGATCAACAGTTTGACAGAAGGGATCAAAGAGCTTGAGGGGAAGATAAAGGATAAGGGAAAAGGGTTGAAGGGGCAGGGAAATCTGCAGAGCATAACGGGGATAGGAGAGCTGAGCTCTACAATAATACTATGTACAATTGGGGACATTGCTGATTTTGAGAACAAGAAGAAGCTTGCTGCGTATGCTGGGTTGGTGCCGAGAGTATATGAGTCGAATGAGATTGTTCGGCATGGAAGGATCACGAAACGTGGTGACAAGATATTTCGGACTACGTTGGTACAGGTGGCACTGATTGCGATCAGGTACAATGGGTACTTGAGAAGTTTCTATGAGAGGCTGAAGGCGAAGAAAGGGAGTGGGAAAGCGATTATTGCGACTGCGAGGAAGATGCTAGAGATCATCTATGACACATTGATGAATGATTGGGTGTTTGAAGATTTTAATAATTTTGTTTTAGCTTAAAAAGTGGAAGTAATGGAGTAGGTCTTCTACTCTATATCTTGATTTTTATCATAGGAGGTATTGTATGAAAAAGCGGAGTTGGAGAAAGGAGAGTGAATTCATCGAGAAAATTTTGAAAAAGGGACCTGAGCTGGACCGCGGGTTTCGGATCGGAAGGGAGGAGTTTTCCCGCCGTCACAATGCGGTGTTCAGTGCACTGAAGCGGAGTGGATTCGAGTGTGGAATCGTGTATTCAGATGAGCATTACAACGGTGACGTTCCCTACCTGGGGGGAAACACGAACATATCCGTCGAACCGGTTGCAGGAGTGATCGGCGAAAGTGGATTTCATATACTCGCCGGTCTGGAGGGCGGTTATGTTGCGGAGCAACTTGCCCCGCGTTCAGGCGTGAAAGTGCATAAGGTTGAAATGCTCAAGCTTGCAGACGAGGACTATCCGATTGATGCTGAGCAGGTCGAAGACGTCATCGAAGAGGCGGCAGGGCACAGGCCCGACCGAATCGCGCTTTTGACTCCCAGAGCAGTGTTTCCTGTGGGCATGTACGAGTTTTTGGCCGATTACCTCGGAGGCTGGGACAGGATAGTGGATGCCCAGGATATCTACTACAAGATCAAGTATGAAAAATCCGATGTGGAGATGCGCTTGATCGAGGAGGCGAGCCTCGCCGCCGATCTCATGATCGAAGGGATGCTCGGTGTATTGAAACCCGGCATGTTTGAGACACAGGTCGCGGGCTGGGGGTATGAGATTGCATACGAGCTTGGTGTGGAGGAGATGGGATTCGATGTAATGGTTACATCCGGGGAGGCGAACAGAACGCTCATCGGAAAAGCCCTCAACAGGAAGATCGAGGAGGGAGACATGGTGCATCTCGGTGTCGGGCCGAAACGGGACGGGTTGACCGCGTGCGAGCGT
>CAZZCF010000357.1:0-1717 GCA_964652955.1 uncultured Leptospirales bacterium | reverse complement strand
TCGCACCGCCGAACACCGCCATGCAGTGGGTGGGCACGAAGCCAACCGGCGTATTATGGGGGTTCACCGATATGATGCAAGCCAGAAACTTTCAGGAATTCAGAAGAGCCATAAGCCACGTCAGGACTCCCACTCTGAATATGGGATATGCTGATATCGACGGAAACATCGGCTATCAGTACATGGCCTCGCCCCCCATCAGGAAAAAGGGGACCGGCGTGCTTCCTGTCCCCGGCTGGAACGGCGAGTACGATTGGACCGGGCACGTTCCCTTCGAGAAGCTCCCCTATGACCTGAATCCGAAAAAGGGATATTTCGGTTCCTTCAACAACGAGCCGAAGAGAACTCCCTATCACATAACCAACTTCTACCTCTTCGAGCGGGCGCTCAGGTTCGAGGAGATTGCACGGGAAATGGGTAAATTGAATCTCGAGGAGGCCAGGAATCTGCAGCTCGACTCGGTCTCGGTTGTGGCAAAGCGATGGGTTCCGCACGTTCTCAGAACATGCAATGAGGTTCCCGAGCTCGCGGAAGCCTGCTCCCTCTTCGAGGGATGGAATTTCTCCCTCGACCGGAAAAGCCCGGCGGCCTCCCTCTTCAGTGCTTTCTACTTCCACCTGATGGGTAACACCCTCCAGGATGAGGCGGGAGAGAAGCTCTGGAAGGAACATCTCTCAGAATATATCATCGTCTACATACCCGATCTGGTGCTCACCAGAATCATCGGTGACAACAATCACCCCTTCTTCGACAATAGCAAAACCGCCGACGTGAAGGAGACACGAGACGATATCATCAAGCAGAGCATGAAGGATGCAGTAGCCGAGCTCACCGACCGCATCGGCAGCGATCCAGAGGAGTGGGAGTGGGGGAACATTCATCGGATGATCTTCACCCACCCCATGGGGAAGAAGCTCAGCTTTTTCAATCTCAGCCCCATCCCGATGCGGGGTGACGCCTTCACCATCAACGCCGGCATGTGGGACAACGCCAATCCATACGAAATGAAATCAGGCGGGGTCATCCGCATGGTAGTCGATTTCTCGAACATCGAGAACTCAACCTTTATCAGCCCGCCGGGACAGTCCGGGCAGTTCAAGAGCCCGCACTACGATGATCTCGCGCAACTTTGGGCCGACGGGAAGCAGATCCCCATGCGCTATCTGACAGCAAAAGAACTTCCCGATGTTCTGATGCTCAAAAAAGGAACGGAACAAAAATAAAATAAGAAAAGAAACATCATATCGTAATCAATCGTAATCCGCACCACCCCTCCGGCAAAAGTTGGAGGGGTGGAATTTCCTATTCGCAATACGATGATCAATTCCCCGGGGATTCATCGAAGGACCCTGAAATCAGGGTCAAAGAAGTCCGGAGTCCATTCTTGCTTTCAAGAGCAGTAAAGTTTCTGAAGCTTTTGTACTTTTCGATAATTTACCATTATTATAATTGACATTTTCTATATATATTAATATAAACACAATCTCTACAATATTTTATTAAAAAAGGAGATTTTCATGAAGGCCCTCAAAATAGCGTTGTTGATAATCGTTACGCTTGGAGTATCACTTCTCATCTTTTATCATATATTCTTCCGCCTTCCACTGCCCGAGTATTCCGGTACGATAGTCCTTACGGGATTGCAATCCGATGTGGAAGTGAGATATGACAGCTACGGCGTGCCTCATATCTTCGCCGAAAATGACGAGGACCTCTT
>CAZZCF010000356.1:0-1719 GCA_964652955.1 uncultured Leptospirales bacterium | reverse complement strand
GTTATGGGCAATGCCTCCGGCAAGGTTTCCGAGGGCATCCATTTTTTGTGTCTGGATCAACTGCTTCTCAAGATTTCTCTTTTCTGTGATATCTTTTATCGTTCCCTGCATCCCAATAATATTTCCATCGGAGCCGTGCAATGTCGTTGCGGTCATGAGGCATTTGGCGATTTCACCGTTTTTCTTCTTGATGTCGATTTCTCTGTTTCTCACAAAACCGCCCTGTTGGAGTTGCCGTATAATCGCCTTTCGGTCATCCGGATTTTTATAGAATGCATGTGCATCCATGCGAAGAGCGTCTTCTCTGGTATATCCGATGATTTCCTCTATGGCGGGATTGACATCGACGATCCGCCCATCGCCGTATGCCATGAAGAGAATGTCTCCCGATGTTTCAAATATGCTCCTCAAGCGTTCTTCGGACTGCCTGAGTCGTTCCTCCGCCTCTTTTCGCTCGGTTATGTCGTATAGAAACACCAATGCCGCCGGGCGCCCCTCCCATTCAATAGATACTCCGGTCCCGGTGAACCACCGAGCCTGTCCGTTCTTATTGAATATCCTGTACTCAACCGGATCCAGCCTGTTCTGTCCCTGTAAAATATTCCGATGCCTTTCAATGACCATATCTCTATCATCGGGGTGTATGAGATCGAGGAAGGGTTTCCCGAGGAGCTCATCCTCTGAAAAGCCGAAATGAGAAACTGCAAATGGATTGATGTATTTGAGGATTCCTTCTTGAGTCACCGAAATTATCTCTTTGACATTCTCAACAACCGAACGATACCTCTCCTTCCAATCTCTCAACCCGTCTTCCGCCTTTTTCCTCTCTGTAATATCATTGGAGAAATTCAATATGGCGGGTTTCCCCTCCCATTCGATAATAACACCGCTGATCTCTACCCATCGTTCTTGGCCTCTTTGAGTGATAACTCTCATAGAGTATTTATCTGGAACCGGATTTCCCTGAAGGCGATTCGTGTAGTGTGTTTTCGTTACATCATGATCTTCCGGATGAACAAAAGTGAGAATTGAATTATTGATAAGATCTTCCCTTTCATAGTCCAGCGCGTCCAGGGCTTTCCTGTTGATGAATTTTATCACGTTGTCCTGGACAACCGTGATGCCTTCAACGGCATTCTCAACGACACTTCGATATTTTTCCTCCGATTCCTTCAGCTTCCTTTCAATGTTCTTCTTATCGGTAATATCTCGGGCGATTCCCCTGAAACCGATGATATTGCCGTCATCTTCAGTGATAAGACTAATCGACGTTTCCACATACGAGCACGATGTATCCTTTCTGATAAGAGCCCAGTCTGAAGCCTTTGCCGGCTCTCTCGTTCTATACGTACGGTTGAATGTCAGGAAAACCTGGCGGGAGGTTCTTACAGACATATATTGAGTGTAGTTCATCCCGAGAAGCTCGTCTCGGCGATATCCGAGGATGTGTGCCATCGGCTCGTTGCATGACAGCATATTGCCCGCAAGATCAACTTCGAAGTATCCATCCTCAATATTCATCAGGGGTAAGGTAGCTGAAATGGGACGTGCAGCGGTGCTATTATCGGCTGAACCTGGAGAATGGGCCGGTTTGCTCCTATATTCTGACAATTCATTTTGAAGGCGTTTGACTTCTTCGAGTAACTGCTTTTTGGTTGCTCTGGAGAGGTTCATATGTACCCTCTGACCTTGAAGGAAATGACAAATATATTTGAATTT
>CAZZCF010000355.1:0-1740 GCA_964652955.1 uncultured Leptospirales bacterium | reverse complement strand
ACAATTGTGGATAAATATGCCTAATAAATTCTTAATAACTTGTTTTTTTCTTAATATTTTCGAAATGTGCCTCTCAATTTCTTTACAATAATGCATATTTTTTGAGTAAAACTTTGTGCTAATGAATTTCTTCATCATGTATATTATAAATGGTTTATGTTCCTCTTTTTCGCTCGAAAAATTATAAATGACATTTTCTAAAAAAACTAAAATTTTCATTGAATAACATCTCTTCCGAAAATATAAAGTTTATTTACAGTCGTTTACGGCCCTTTATTGAAAAATACCGGTCTTGCAAAAATGAATTTTTTCTAATTCGCTTTTTTACCGTTTCAACATTAATAATTGTAAAAAAAGCATCGCGAGTTAAAAGAGGCTGAGGGAAACTAATATGAGATTCTTTTACTTCATAGCAAAAAAGGTCAGTTATACTTTTTCACTGGCATTTTTGACAATATTCGGCGGATGGCTCGGTGCAGCTTTTGCTTATTTTCTGGGTACGTCATTTATTCTGAGTTCTTATGAAACCATAGTCAGCATTTTTGTACTGTGGTTACCCTGGGCAGTGCTGGTACCGACGATTTTGCACTACATTTTTTTTGGCATGCTTCAACCGCTCAAGATACCGGCACTGTCCAAGACATTACGGCACATAAATTCCAATTTGCATGGCGATGTGCTCAGAGATGATATTGGCGATGACGACTTAAAGATGCTCTATAAGCATCTCTCCGATCTCCCCCTCTATAATGCAATAACCGCTGCGTTCGGTGCCATGATTGCCGGGATATGCCTCGTCGGTTTTGTTTTCTATGACTATGCACTAACAGGTGAAATTCAGATAGAGGAGATCAAGATACTGATTCGATCGATTGCAATCGCGCTCTTCGTGGCGCTTATCCTCTATTCGATATCGACCTATATTTTAACTGAGTTAATCATCAACAATGAACGGGCTCTCTGTTACTATGAGTTGAGGAGGAGAAAGTACGACCAGTATCCGCGGGTTCTCCTCAGTCTGCGATTTAAACTGAGTTTTTTCATCATACTGCTTATTATCAGTTTGCTTACCTTCGCGGCTTTAATGCAGAAGAGCATTTTCTACTACGAGTCGAGCGTCGTTGAGATAATCGTCTATCTCCTGGTGTCTATCCTGGCGGGGTTTTTCCTCATGGTGCTCAATACGAGTACTATTCTGAGAATATTGAAGGATATCAGCCGAGCGGCAGGAGAAATGGTTTCGGGTCAATCCGGAGATTTTAAACTACATTCGCTGGACAGAGAATCTGCTGAAATAGAGTATTCTATTTTGAAAATGTCCCAGGAGATAGAAGAGTATCGGGCAAATCTCGAGTCAAAAGTCGAAGAACGAACGGAAGAGCTTCAGACGGTCCTTTCCGATCTGAAGGAGAAAGACGATATGATCCAGAAGCAGCTCGATCTGGCAAGCATTATTCAGAGGAGCATTCTGCCGGGTCAGATTGAAGATTGGAACGAGCTGAAATTTTCCGTACGATATATCGCAATGGAAAAGATCGGAGGGGATTTTTACGATGTGTATTTTTTAAAAAATGATAAACTGGGGATTCTCGTCGCTGATGTTTCCGGCCACGGCATTCCTGCGGCCCTCGTTACCATCATGGCGAAGATGTCGTTCGGGAACGCTTGTCAGATATACGATTCACCCAGAAGGATCTTTCAGGAAGTAAATCAAAACATCCTCGATTATGTAAAAACACA
>CAZZCF010000354.1:0-1790 GCA_964652955.1 uncultured Leptospirales bacterium | reverse complement strand
GACCATAATTAAGTGAAAATGTCAAAAAATTTCATGCGCCGTGAATTTAATAAATCATCACCTGTAATTCTTCGGGTGGAAATAATCTCTCACCAGAATACGCATCTTCCATGAATGATTCATTCAGCACCACCGCTGATGATTATGCGAATTTCATACGAGCAGCAAATAAGTCACATAAGGGGGGATACAGTCCCCCCCTCTGTGAATAAAGGTCACTTACCCCAACGATATCTAAAATTTTCTCTCAACGATATCGAAACGGCACGAATAAAAATCAGAGAGCTGCTACTGCCATTTTTTGCATGAAATCACATTGTAAATTTACTCTTTATACCGCTTTTCAAACAACGGCTCTTTATGCGTTGCCGACTTCAGCGAGTCAGGCTCTGCCCACTCGATCTGTGGGCTCACCCGCAATTCCGCTTTCATTCCACTGCGAATCTCCTGAGCGAGCTCGTCGAGCTTGTCCTTCATATCGGGGGCATATTCGAGCCTCAGCTTGAGGGTTGTAATACGCGGAGAGGGATCTTCTTTGATAATGCGCATTCGACCGGTAATCCTGGGCACGTACTTCTGCAGCGCCTGCTTGATTACTCTGCCGAAAACATTGACGCCCTTGACGGTAACCATATCATCCGACCGCCCGACGACCTTTGCCCGATACCCCTTGAAGCCGCAGCCGGGGCACTCCGACGTATACACCTCTACGATATCGCCGGTCGCATATTTCAGATAGGGGGAAGCTTTCTTTCGCAGGTGGGTGATGACAGTCTCTCCAACCGCCCCGTCGGTAATCTCAATGGGCTCCCTCGTTGCCGGATCAATGATGTCCTCATAGCAGATATCCCAGTCATCAGCAAAGTTATGCAGGCCGTGATACTCATCGGAATCGCATGACATTGATATCGATGTCGCCGAGGGACCCCAGAAATCGTACCACCGGCACCCATAGGCATCTTCAACCATCTTCTTGAAGCTCGGGATACTGCACCCGATCTCTCCGGTCAGCAGCAGGCACTTAAATTTGAGATCCCTCGGATCAATCTTCAGCACATTTTTGAAGAGATCAATAAAGAAGAAGGCAACGGTCGGCCCGGTCCAGGTGAAGGTGGGTTTCGTCCACTTCACCAGATCAAGCGCCAGCTGGGTCCCGAGCCTTATTTCAATATCCAGGGGAAGTATTCCCGCCTTCCTGATGCCCGGCAAAATCACCGATGTCGCGTACACGCCCAGTGGGAAAAAGAAGAAGCATCGATCACCCCGCCCCAGCCCGAGCAGATCATTATGCATCCAGGCAACGAGATCGCCCGCCAGATTGAAATCCTCCAGCGTTTGAGAATAGGGATAGGTGGGGTGTCCGGTCGTCCCCGATGTTCCCCCCGTGCTGATGATGTCTGCGGGGTCGCAACAGACATGGAGACCGAATGGATGTCCGTACTTTTCGAGAGAGGCTTCCATGCTCTGACGCTCACCATCCTTATCCATAAATACCGGGAGCTTTCGCAAGTCCTCAAGCGTTTTAATATCACCAGGTTCGGCTCCGCATTCCTTGAATCTAAGCTGATAGTATTCCGGTGAAGTATCGTACATGTAACTGATCGATTCCCGCATGAGCTTCTCTTTGTGCTCCTTTCGCTCCTCAAAACTCATCCAGTTTAGCAATTCGGGATAAAACCTAATTCGTCCATACATCTTTTTACCTCCAAAATTATTGATTATCACCCTCCCCGAAAAGAACACACATGAACAGAAAGCTTTCACTATGTATTTACGGAAAAAGGCTTATA
>CAZZCF010000353.1:0-1808 GCA_964652955.1 uncultured Leptospirales bacterium | reverse complement strand
TTTAAACTGCCATCTTAATTTACGAACTCCTCCAGTATTCTGAATAAGATCACCCGCTTCAGGATTAACACATAAAAACTCCTGTAATTGTTTCAAATCATCATCGGAAAGACCTAATTTATCCCAGAGTTTATTAAAGATATCAAGGCTAATGAATGTTCTTCACATTAATCAAAGATATACCCTATTGAATAGGGTGTCAATTGTTTTTGAATTTTTTATCACGGAGGTGCCGTGCACGGATGTACTAATGCGACAGTGACAGGGAGGTCGAGGAGCCGCCACGGAGACTTAGATGTTGTTTTGGATTTATATGCTGTTTCCTCTTTTGAAAAAGAGGGAATTATCCAGTTTGCTAAACTGGGATATTGCCCCTTTCTTTTTTACCGACAAAAAAGAAAGGGGCCAAAGAAAAAGTTGCCACTCAGTCGCCGTGGAGGCTGGTCGCTCACGCGCCGCGACCGGCTTTCTTCTATGTTTCTAAACATTCAGAATAGTTTATGTTTAAGCAGCATCTCTGATCCTTCCTTTGCAAGTCTTTACCTTCACTACGGGCTGCGGGAGATACATCGTGTATCATCCTCCCCAGCGCCACATCCCGTGGCGCTTCCTTGTTGTAAAAGTATAACTCCAAACAAGACCCCATGCTACAGCATTCAATTATCTTTTTGTAACTCTCAATTACTATTCGTCTAATATTTATACTGTAGCAAAAAGGAGAATAATATGCTCATCGAAACCACTTTGCACGTGCACAGAAATATTCTGGATAAGTTGGACAATGGAGCTGCTATATCAAGGAGAACCAGAACCTACATAATAAAGCTACTAGTACAGAGAGTAATGAAAGATAATCACAGCATGGTTAAAATGAATTCCAGAGTGCGTTATCAGGACAGAGATATTAAAGAGAACTGGAAGAGGATTAACATCGTTTTTAACGAATACGAATATGAGTATTGCCAGGACTTGCGGAAGTTTTTTAAGATGTCTGTTTCGTATATTCTGGCTTTTGCGGTATTGAGATATATGGATGAATTGATAAAGAGTAATATAAGTACCGATAAGTATTTCCATCGCAACTATATTTTCATTCGAAAAACTATTGATAACATAATATGCTGGCAAATATACTGGGGGATACCCACGCTATTATCACTCTATTAAAACAAATTCTCTCTCCCCACTTTCACGTAAACTTAAATCCTGCCCCTTAAGCTGCGGATAATCCTCCTGCTTGTCATCGCCAGATCGTCTTCCCGGGCTCGCTCCTTGTTGTGCCCGATAATTCACACTGCATATATACTTCCGAAACGTCGATATACACAAATCATCGCGCATATGCCTTTATTAAACCCACAGCCAACATGTCATCTCGGAGTTCATTTTCTCCATCTGTTATCCCGCTCTTCTCTGTTTTTATTTTTTCTATATGGTGATATAATACAAATTTCCGTGATAAAAATCAAGTATCCTTTTTACCCTCGTGCCGGAATCGAGCCGGTTGGCATGTTGTATTTGTACGGGAATGGATCGCAAAATCGATAGTGCAGGGGGCGCACCCGAAACAGCGGTGTTCACGAACTGCCTAATGCGCGTTACCGGCCGGAGGATCATTATCGCCCGGAAGATGCTTTTCGGTAAGACCTATGCCCTCAGGCATGTTGTCACCCATGATGCATATTCCGACGGCATCGTTCTGTCGCATTCCCTTCGAAAGGGATTCCTCAACTTCACGGTTAACAGATCAAAAGTCAGGATCGAGCAGGATTCCGAAAGACGCCTCGTTACCATACCGATTCCGGTAT
>CAZZCF010000352.1:0-1859 GCA_964652955.1 uncultured Leptospirales bacterium | reverse complement strand
CCGTTAATGGACACTTCGGGCTTTACCCATGCATCAAACCTGGGGCCTCTGCTTATACGGTAGGGCATAACATGATCGTTTACTTCCATCGGATCGAAATTCTCCGCCACCTGGCACCGTGCCTGACTGTCACCCGCAGATACAACTCTCAAAACACCTTTCACTCTTACAACAACGCCGAGATTTTTACCCGTATCCGGGTGCTTTACCTGATCACCCACGGCAATCGCCGCATAAATGTCCCCTTCTCTGATACCGTCATTCTCACCCTGATCGATAACCACTACATCGAATTTAGTAGCACTGCTCTTTTCCTCTTCGATATCAGTGATTTTCGGTTTTGGAAGTTCGGAGCGTTGAGTAATAAAGCCGGTCCGCAAAAAAATCTTTTCGGTAAAGATGTTACGCGGCTCCCTGAGTTTCCGTATCACATTGGAATCCTCATCGATTGTTTCGACAGAACTTGCTTCCGCAACCTTTTCGGCCTCTGTGATCCGTGGAGCAGTCGGGACAAAAATGGGTTCAGGTTTTGAGACGGGTTTGGGTTGTTCGAGAGGCTCGGGTGCAACAGGAGCCTTTTCAATAAATTCTTCGATTTTCGGCGGAGCCTCTGCTTCCATTACCGTCTTGATCATCGCCTTAAGCCTGACCGTATCACCGGGATAGATCAAATGAGGATTAATTATATACTCGTTCCTTTTCCATACTTCTGTCCATTCAAAAGGATCCCCGAGAAACCGCTCGGATATATCCCACAGAGTGTCACCCTTTTTTACAACATACTTTTCGGGCACATTATCAAGATTGATCTCAGTGGGTAAGCCTGATTCCTGTGCTACTGTTAACGCTGCTGTTAGTACGAGGAGCAGTACAGTCGTGACAATCACTCGCTTCATTGCATATCCCTCCCTGGGAAAGATCAACGCATAGACGATCGTTTTCTCTGACGTTTATAAAGGCGCACTGCCCGGTTATGTTCCGAGAGGGTGCGCGAAAATATATTTCCTCCCTTACCATCGGCTACAAAGTAGAGGTATGATGAATCCGCGGGGTAAAGTGCCGCCAGCAGGGAATTTTTTCCCGGATTAGCAATAGGTCCGGGCGGCAGACCCGCGTGGATATAAGTATTATAGGGTGAATTAATATTCAAATCTTCATCGAGGACTCTTCGCCTGATCCCGATGGCATACTGAATAGTCGGATTTGATTCAAGCGGACGGCTCAGCTTCAATCTGCGATGAAATACCTGTGAGACGAGCGCTCTTTCCTCATTGCGGCCTGTCTCGCTTTCTATCATTGAGGCAAGGGTCACCACCTCATTCACGGTCATGCCCAAAATTTCAGCTCTCATCTTAAGAGAATCATTGAAAACTCCGGCAAACTGATTCACCATACGTTCGATCATCTCCATTGGTGCTGTACCAATCCGTATAAAATACGTATCAGGATAAAGGTAGCCTTCGAGAGTATCGTTGTCAACCACAAGCTGTTCAGCAACACATGTATCCATTGCCAGATCGACAAAAGCCGCAGAATCTATTCCTGCCTTCGACGCAAGTATCGATGCGATCTCGCGGATAGTAAGCCCTTCGATAAGAGTAACCGGTATATCGGGCCGACCCGGGGGATTTTGGGTAAGCAGCAGTGCAATTTCATCTGTTCCCAAAAGCCCGTCGAGTTCATGAGTTCCTGCCTTGTAACGCCTTGAGTATCCCCTTAATTTTGATATGACTTTGAAATAAAGGGGACTCTTTACAACCCCCGCGTTATAAAGCATATCGGCAATTTCATCTGCGGACATACCCGGTTTTATATCGAGAGTATAACCCTCTTTATTCCCCGCAGGTATGTTGCACCGG
>CAZZCF010000351.1:0-1885 GCA_964652955.1 uncultured Leptospirales bacterium | reverse complement strand
CGATCAGGCGCATGTTTACATGGAAGCTGAAAACGGTGAACAGGTCTCGGGGAAGGATATCTTCAAAATACTCGGAGAGATCCCGGATCTCTTGGAAATCAGTCTCATCGATACGCTCCCTCAGGAAGAAAGAGAAGAGAGGTTCCGCGTGGTGCTAGATGATATCAGCGACGGTGTTATTTCCATTGACAGGAATGGGAAAATCACCACAATCAACAGGGTAGCCAGGAGGGTCTTTGACCTTATAGATAAAGAATCAATTGGTCAGGATATAACAACACTTAACCTTCCTGATTACTTCATCCTGGAATGTCTGCAAGGAAAAGATTTCAGTAATGTTAAAAGGAATTTGATCACCGAGACAGGGAGGTATCAATATTTCTCTACGGGAAGGCCAATTCGTGATTCATCAGGTCGCATTATTGGAGCCGTGGAGATTGCAAAGGATATGCAAGAAATAAAGAAGCTGGCAAAATCCATCTCCGAGCCAGGCCAGATCAGCTTCAGTGATATCATAGGACGAAGCCCTGCAATCAACGAGGCTATTTCATTCGCGCAAAAGATTGCTGGTACCGATTCAATCGTTTCCATTCGGGGCGCAAGCGGTACAGGCAAAGAACTGTTAGCCCACGCGATTCATACGGCAAGCGGCCGTACAGGGCCGTTTGTCCCCATTAGCTGCGCGGCCCTGCCTGAACAGCTTCTGGAAAGCGAGCTGTTCGGATATGTGGGAGGTGCATTCACCGGCAGCCGAAGGGAAGGCAAACAGGGTCTATTCGAAATCGCATGCGATGGGACGATTTTTCTCGATGAGATATCCGAGATGCCTTTGGCCTCTCAAGCGAAGATATTGCGGGTTATTCAGGAAAAGAAAATTCGCAGAATCGGTGGGTCAGAGGAAATCCCCGTAGACAGCCGAATTATCACGGCAACCAATCAGAATCTAGAACAGTTGATGGAACAAAACTTGTTTCGACAAGACCTCTACTATAGAGTTAACGTGCTGCCGATACATATCCCGCCCTTGGAGGAGAGAACAGGAGACATTCCGGTCCTTGTTGAGCATTTTCTTTTTCAGCTTGCCTCCAAACTAGGTAAAAAATCCCAATCCATTACATCAGAGGCGTTAGGCAAATTATCCCATCACAAATGGCCGGGTAATGTGAGGGAATTAAAAAACGTCATTGAGCGAGCAGCGATTCTCTGTGATGGAGACACGATCGACATAGACTCTATTCTCTTTAGCCATGAGATAGGGAAAAAGAAGCAGGAGGCAAAGAGACCGGGTCTCCCTGATAAGGTCAGGGGCCAATCGTTCAAGGAATCGATATCTGAATACGAAAAAGAGATCATTATCGAGGCCGTGGGGGAGTCAAGGAGCATGCGCGGGGCAGCCAAGCTCCTTGGTATGTCGCATACCGCCCTGCTCAGGAAGCTCAAGAAACTCAATATCAATATGGAAACAAATTGAACCATTGGCAACATAATGGCTTGCTATTCATTTTATCCTGTATTATCAAGTTTTTATGAGCATATGACATTAATAACGGAATCAATTGTTTCCATATTACACCAAGGCTTTATTTTGCATCCTATGGATTCCGGGTGATTTCAATGTATGAGCTCCCCCGAAACTGAGCATGAATAAAGCTTCTGTGCCCTTCTGACGTTATCCAGTGTCCCGCGGAAATAATGGCAATCATTTTGCAGTCAACATGGCCAGAATAGTTCATAGGAATCAGAATATCTTTCTAGGAAACCAACGAACCCGAAGGGAGTAGAAAAATGATTGTAGGTATTTTGAAGGAGATCAAGGCAGAGGAGAATCGTGTCTGTATGACCCCGGCAGGCGTTGAGGTCATGAAACAAAACGGGCATACGATTT
>CAZZCF010000350.1:0-1921 GCA_964652955.1 uncultured Leptospirales bacterium | reverse complement strand
ACTTTGAAACGTATGTTTATAGTATAATCATTTCTCCGGAAGTCTGCGCATTGAAACGATATCTTTTCTGAAATCTTGGCATCCATAAAGGCGGTGAAAAAGAAATGATATATTTCATATTGATCTATCTCATCCTCCTGCCCGTAAGTGGCTATTATTTATTGAAGCTTTTCAGCAAGCTCACGGGCATCAACATGTTTTCCGCCATGGCATGGGCCTTCAGCGCTCCATCATCGGGAAGAGATTCGGTCCGGGTGTTGTTCTATGGCGTGATATTCAGCTATATACTTGCATTCACGCTCTTATTCGTTTTTCTGATCAGTATACCAAAAGAGATTCATTATATGAACAAATATCATGCGGGGGGATTGCTGGGATATAACGATGCAGGATTGAAATCAATGGTGTACGATCCCTCCGAGGGGGACTACGTTGATTATAAGATGGTCATGACTCCGCTTCCTGCCGGTAAATTTACAGAGACCTTCGAGGTGATACTATTTTATAAAACGCCCTCTTCCGAATACTATCAGGCCACCGGGATGATGAGCCTGCCCGTCAACATAACGGTCGCGTTCTTCATCCTCTGCATACTGTCCGCAGTGTATGGGATGTTATACAAGCTGGCAGAAGATTATATCGATAAAAACAATGTGAAAAAAAAATTATCATATCGTATAATTGTTAACCGGTTTAAAAAAATTACGGGCCTGCATCCCTGGAAAGCTCTGACGATTTTCCTGTCCCTGCTGGTGCTCATTATAGCAATAAGCGCCATATCCGTCAAAAGGCTGATCAATCACTACACCGAGCTTTATGGATCCCATCAGAAAACGTTCAGAAGCGCGCTGTTAAAAAAGGTCTCCCCCGGGGATGCGGTAACAGGACATGTCATAAGGAGGTTCTGGACTCAGGAAAGCGAAACTGAAACGACCGAAGGCGCCCGTGGAAAGGTTCACCAAAAAACGAAATATCACACGGTGCTGCACTACATCGTTGAATTCAGGGATCTGATTCAGATTCCTGTCTATCTGGATCTTGTTTATGACATTATGAGCGATGATATTGCAATGCTTGATAAACCTTTCCCGGATGCAACGGCCACGGTCCCGAAATACTTTAAAGAATACCCGTTTATCGTCAATCCCGACTATTCCATTTCGCTCAGGAGCCATGAAAAGAAATCGCAGGAGTAATCAGCATCGCTGCTTTTTCTATTAATGTACACACCCTTCGGCAAGACAATGAGTATCTGCAAGAAACAGCAATGAACAACATACAGAAAAACCTCTGGCGGTCTTGCAGAAAGATGCGCTGAGATGAAGGGGCTTACATTCTTTCTCGCACTGAGGATGAAGCGAGATAACGAGATTACTAAAATATCCGCTACCCCTTCCCCCGTCTCTTCATTTCCATATCCCTGAGCTCTCTCCGCAGGACCTTCCCGACAACGCTCTTGGGGAGCTCATCCATGAATTCGATCTGCTTGGGAACCTTGTAGACGGCCAGATACTCCTTGCAGTAGTTGGTCACCTCCTCCTCGGTGAGGGTTTCGCCCTCCTTTACAACGATAAAGGCCTTGACCGTCTCGCCGCGGTAGCTGTCCGGCACCCCCACGGTACACGCTTCCAGTATCTTCGGGTGATCGATCAGGATATTGTCTATTTCCACCGGAGAGATATTATAACCGCTGGCGATAATCAGATCCTTCTTCCGATCCACCAGGGTTAAATACCCGTCCTCGTCGAAGAATCCGATATCACCGGTGTGATACCATCCCCCTTTGAGGGCTTTGCCGGTTTCCTCCTCGTCGTTGCAGTATCCCACCATAACCTGTGGGCCCTTGACGAGCACCTCTCCCGGCTCACCTGTTGCGCACTCCTTCTCTCCGGTTTCAGTATCGACTATCCTGATATCCGTA
>CAZZCF010000349.1:0-1950 GCA_964652955.1 uncultured Leptospirales bacterium | reverse complement strand
CTTTTATGAGTTCTATAACTTCTTCGATTTTCTTTTTCCCTTCCAGTTCTGCATCTTCCCTGTTTCTCGGCACTCCCCTGATTGCAGTAACTACCGTCCGTGGATAGTAGGTCCCCGTATCCTTCGTAATCTTATCGTACAACCTGAAGAGGGTTTCGCCGCTCCTGCTGTTCTTCTTCAAATCGGCAACAATCACCCTGAATATTTGAGGACCTGTTATCCTCATTTTTATGGTGCTCCCCTGTGCGCTCAGTTCAATAAAGCTTCTCTCCTCAATTTTTATGATGTCCCCATTACGGATAGAATCATTCGCATCTATTTTCTGCAATTTCCCGGCTCGCATCACCGTTATGCTGCCAACCAGTACATCAATCCGGGCGCACTCGGATCCGGCGACCATATCATGCATAAAGAATAAGAAAACAATGAACAGTATTGAGGGATATAAATGAAATGGTTTAAACATTTTATATCTAATTCTAATTACGATTATTGTACACCCTTTGAAAAAGCTCAACAACAACCGTATAAATCGAATGCACCCCCTCAAGGGGATCCACCTTTTTCCCATTCAGTATTAGCTGCACCCTGCGAGGTGCCCCTCAGGACTTTATCTTTTTTTTACTAATGTTCCAATAAAAAATTATATATATATCATTCACCCTCTATTGTCTTATACTGTAATGCAAAAGATCAAGAATGCTCCCGGATTAAAAAACGAAAAGATAACTTAAATATACGACAACAGTTTACCAGAAGCAATAAGATTATCAAGGCTTTTAAAGATTTAATGAGTTGGGAGAAGGAAAGGACTGTCTCGTAGTATCATACCGTTTCAGGGTATTATCGATGAAAAAGGAGCCCGGGAAAAAAAGTTGACATTTATAAGTTCGTGGCTAGTATGTGAAACACCGATAAAAGAGAGACAATAAACAAGCAGATAATCCAATGAGGAGAGTAGAGAGTAATTCTGCTCGCATGTCTCGTTCAATATAACAGCGGAGGAAGTTGTCACGCGCGATCACGGACCCGCTTGTAACTGAGATTATGCCTCTCTTGCGGCGCAGATATGTTATTATCTGCTCATAAAACATCTGTTCTATGGAGGGTACTCTATGAAAAGAGTGTTAGTAATTCTTATCGCCTGTGCGTTTGTATTCGCATTCGTCTCACTCTCGAACGCACAGCAGAAGAGCACATGGTATATCGGATTCGGCCTCGGAAGCGGCAGCGCCGAATACGAGGGCGATTCGCTGGAAGATATCGCAGAAGATTATGGAGCGGACGACGCTGATGCGACTACCCCGATAACACTCAACTTCGGCGTCGGGGCGATTCTCAATCCGAATCTGCACCTCGGGCTCGATATCTCGGCATTGCGAGAAAGCGTGGAAAGCGACGAGTATGACGGGGATTTTTCAGCACAGACCACCAATTATCTCCTGGCCGCGACCTTCTTCCCGGCAGGCGCGGGCCTTTCTCTCAAGGGCGGCATCGGCCTGTGTGCGCTTACCTTGGAACTGGATGCACCCGGAGTTGACGAAGATGAAACATACGGCGGCTGGGCTTTCCTCATCGGAGTCGGTTATCAGTTCGGGCTCTGCGGGAACACCAATCTCGGAATACATCTCGAATATTCCCGTCAGACATACAATGATGACGATGCTCCTGATGATACAAACTTCATCAATGTCTATGTATCCCTGTACTGGTTCTAATTCTTAACAGCAATAAACCCTATTACAGAGAAGGCCAGGATTCACATCCTGGCCTTCTCTATTTATGGCAACCCCGTCTCGGAAAAAAAATATCAGTTTTTTATCTTTTCCTGAAAAAAAATTTAATTCTGCAGCATGCCTTATTCGTATTATCTCTACAACTACTTATACATCACATTGATCTCCAGAATTGAACTAAAGTGCAAAGATTTTTATTTTCGAAAGCTCATCG
>CAZZCF010000348.1:0-1958 GCA_964652955.1 uncultured Leptospirales bacterium | reverse complement strand
ATTTGATGGATAATATATCCCAAAATTACGGAATGAGTGAAAATAAATAATAGGGAAACAATTTCTCCTGAGAGGTTTCCATCACAAATTTCAAGGGGGTCCCGGTCATTCATGTATATCTTTAATTCTTCTGATAAATTCTCTCCGTTTCTGAATTGAAGAGCGCCTCGGAATCCCTGGGGAAAATGCTTGCAATCTTCACCGCTTATCTCCGGAGCCCGATAATACACTGTGCCAGCTCATAGTCGAAAGGAGTCGTGATCTTGATGTTCTGATAGTCGCCGGTCACGGCGCGGACGGTAAAGCCTGCCAGAATCGCGAGGCTCGCATCATCCGTTGCGCCGGTGATCCCCTTCTCTCGGGCATGCTCATGTGCCTCTTTGATAAAGTGATACTTGAACGACTGAGGCGTCTGCGCATAGTGGAGAATCTCACGCTCGGGTATTTTCTGCACCCGGTTGTCCCGTATCTCGGTGACGGTATCGGTCGCTCTGACGTACACTGCGGCCGCGCCGTGCATTTCAGTTTCCTCGATGCACTGACGGATGAGTGTCGGGCTGACGAAGGGGCGCGCCGCGTCGTGCAGCACGAGAATATCATCATCATCGAACTTCCTGCACCTGACGGCGTTGTAGGATGATTCCTGCCGCGTGCCGCCCCCCTCGATAATCTCAATCGCTCCCTGTATCTGATGCTGTTGGATGATCTCTTCCGTCAGCGCGAGGTGCTCGTGCGGCGAAACGATAATGATACCGCTTATCTCTTCCACGCTG
This sequence comes from uncultured Leptospirales bacterium, assembly GCA_964652955.1. Lineage (GTDB taxonomy): Bacteria > Spirochaetota > UBA4802 > UBA4802 > JAKQUI01 > CAZZCF01. The sequence goes on along the minus strand of CAZZCF010000348.1, from coordinate 1,185 downwards.
CAAAATGCATCGAGGGACCAGAGAAGCATCGGCCTGTCGCCGAGGGGGAGGAACTGCTTCGGGGTCCCATCGCCAAGGCGTGTTCCCGTTCCTCCTGCGAGGATGATTCCGTAGATTGCGTTCATAAGTTGATGATATTCGCTCAGCTGTGCTGTCAGTGCTTCGGCTCCGCAGTTGAATGTAAGTACATGAATGGGAAATTGACAATAAAAAATTATAAAAATGTTCGTGCCTGCTAAACAACGGTTAATTGCTTGATCTTTTTGCAAATATCATATCTCTCTGTCTGAAATTGATTAATAGTGACAGTTTATTATACTATTTGAGGGCTTAAATATTAATGTAATTATAGACATAATGCATTTCGATATACCCGGCGAGCAGGCGGCTAGGATGGACGCCGGAGCCGCTAGCACACGATGTGGTATTTGCGGCGGAGCGAGCGGGTATATCGAAATGCATTATTAAATATGTTAAATGTTTTAATTGGTTTGAATTTTACAATATTTAGGTATTTATTGAAAAGATGAAAATCAGTGAGATACTCAGAGAGCACGCGGAAGCCGTGAACACCCTTCAGGCACTGGAGGAGAGTATTATTCTCTTTGCCGATCGCTGCCTCGAAGTACTGCGGCAGGGGGGCAAAATGCTCCTCATGGGAAACGGCGGCAGCGCTGCTGACTGTCAGCATTTCGCCGCCGAGCTGGTAGGGCGCTTCAAAAAGGAGCGAAAGGGACTTGCCTCTATTGCTCTGAGCACCGATACCTCGATACTGACATCGCTGGGCAACGATTACTCCTTTGATATTATTTTCGAACGGCAGGTCGAAGCGCTGGCGAATGAAGGAGATCTCGTCGTGGGGCTCTCAACCTCCGGCACGAGCGTGAATATTCTTCGGGGGTTGGAGCAGGCGAAAAAAATGAGTTGCTATACCGTCGGCCTGCTCGGCAGGGATGGAGGAACGGTGAAGGATATCGTCGATCTCCCCCTCATTGTGCCGGTAAACGATACAGCCAGGGTTCAGGAATGCCATATCATCATCATACATATCGTCTGCCAGATTATAGAGGAAGGATTTCTATAATCGCAATTTATATGGTGTGACAATTTATCATCAAAGAATTAGACAGGATAACAGGATAAAGAGGATTATATTAATCCGATAGTATAATATCATTTTCTTAC
>CAZZCF010000347.1:0-1961 GCA_964652955.1 uncultured Leptospirales bacterium | reverse complement strand
ATAATACAGCCCCTATGTTCGCATTGCGTCTACCCTCTACCGGTCCACACCACTTTATACCGCGATATTGTATTTCTTTATTTTCCTGTAAAGCGTATCGCGGCCGATTCCCAGGGTACGCGCAGATCTCGATATATTACCGTTGTTTTCTATGAGCGTCTTTTCGATGATCTTACGTTCATAGTTATGGAGACTTTCTTCCTTCCCTTTATTCTGCTCTCCATTCGGAATAGTCACCTTATTGGCAATATACGCCGGTATGCTTCCGATACCGATAACATTTCCTTCTTCGAATACAAACGCCCTCTCGATACAGCTTTCGAGTTCCCTCACGTTTCCCGGCCAGGAATACGTTTCGAATATTTTGTACACCTTCGGTTCTATCCCGTGTATTGGCTTGTAACTTCTCGATATTAATCGCTTAAGAAATAAATCGCTTAATATAGGAATGTCGCTTCTCCGTTCATTCAGTGAAGGAAGTTGAATGGTTATCGTATTTACCCGGAAAAAAAGATCATCACGAATAATGCCGTTTTCAATTTCATCTATGAGGTCCGTTTTCGAGGCGGAAACGAGGCGAATATCCACCGGTATCAACCTTTCACTCCCGATCCTGTTCACCATCCCTGTCTGGAGAACCCGCAACAGTTTTGTCTGCATGTTTAGCGGCATGCTGTCAAGTTCATCTAAAAACAGGGTGCCACTGTCGGCCATCTCTATCTTCCCCGGTTTACCTCCTTTTCGGGCCCCGGTAAATGAACCTGCCTCATAACCGAACAGTTCACTCTCGATAAGCTCCGCGGGAATGGCACCACAATTAATCGCAATAAAAGGTCCTGCGTTTCGCGATGAATAATTATGGATAGCCTGGGCGAACATTTCCTTGCCCGTGCCTGTCTTCCCTATTATTAAAATGGGTGAGTTCTCTTTTGCCGCAAGCTTTGCCTCGTCCACAGCATTTTTAAATAGCGCGTTCTCACCTATAATATCGTTGAAGGTGTAAAACGCCTGCTGACCGTGTATCTTCTGTGTGATCTTCTGCATCTTCTCGATATCTTTAAAGAAAATACAATGATAGACGTCCTTTCTATCATCATCGGTGATCGCTCTTATTGTCATATAAAAGGATTTTCTCTTCCTACCCATGACTGTGGAAACTTCCTTATCTACTATTTCATGGTCGAAATTGAAAAGGTCATTTGCCTTCTGTAGAGATTGAAGATTCCTTATAAACCTGTTGCCGATTAACGACGCCAGTATATCAATACCCCGCCTGTTGGAGAGGCACATTTTCCCTTCGTTGTCAAAAATAATAACGCCCTCGTATGCCTCCTGTAATATCGTATTCGATACTTCGCCGCATCGATTAAGTTTTTTAATGGTATTATGATTTACCAACGCCAATTCGATGGCCCGGGCAAGCCCGACAACCATACCGAGGGTATGCTGATGCACCAGCGTATAATGTCCCGAAATATTCAGAACACCGACGATATTATTCTGCTGATCATGAATAGGCGCGGAAGAGCATGTCCACTCATGAAGATGCTGGTTGTAATGCTCAAATGAACTAACCTGGACCGGCCTGTCCTCGACAAGCACAAGAGAAATCCCACAGGTTCCCGCCGCCTGCTCGTTTCTACAGACCCCTATATGCCTGTTTAGCAGCGTTGTTCTTTCAAGTACCGCCTCGTCCCCTTCCGAAATAAGAAAAAACCCTTCGCTGTCCGTCAGATTGATTCTAAATCCCGAGCCCTTCACCATCTGTGCAAGAGCGGTGATTGGTTCACGCGCCGCCTTTACCAGGGCGCTTGATTTTTTCAATCGCTCCGTTATATCGAATAAATCCGATATATCGTACAACTCGTTCGATGTCAGATCCGCGGTAGGATCCACACCGTATTCTTTACTGCGAATCCAGGATTCTGCTATTTCGGACCTGACTACCTGGTTGTTGATAA
>CAZZCF010000346.1:0-1985 GCA_964652955.1 uncultured Leptospirales bacterium | reverse complement strand
AGTTCAGGAGAGGGGTCTGAAACAAAACACGGTTAGACTTCTCTATATTATCGCTGGGACGCTCTGTGGTTTGTGTGGGTTTTTAAATATCATTCGAACCGGGGCTGCGGACAGTAAAACAGGTATCTTGTTCGAGATAGATATATTAATTGCACTGGTTATCGGTGGAATGCCGCTCACGGGTGGTGCGGGTGCAAAGATTCAGAGTGCAATTATAGGCGGACTGATCCTTGCAATATTGAGCAATGGAATGGTTTTGTTGGGCGTGAGGATTGAAATCCAGCAGGCCATTAAAGGAATTATTTTTCTTATTGCGGTTTATCTCTCTTTCGAGAGAGAGAGTGTGGTCATGATAAAATAAAGAATCAGTTGCATAGATATTCGATTTCCTATTTTGATTTTCATTGGGGAGGTAGCGGGACTGATGGGTGAATGAATTGTGCTTTATACTATGACCCGTCGGTTTTCTATCTGCTCATTTGGAAATACACAATTTCACTAATTTTCTATCAGGAGGTTTCAAAATGAAGTACAAAAAGGTTTTCTATGTGCTGTTCGTCTGTATTGTGATGGTGTCATTTTTCGGGGCAAGTGGGCTGTATGCTGAAAAGCAGGAGAAGGAAGAGTATCTCATTGGGCTCTCCCTCTGGGCGGACACCGGCCCTCTGGCCACGAGAATCATCAGTTTCATGAGATTTGCAACCGATGTGCTCGGCGCAAAGGTGGAAGTAAATGTCGATGGATTTGTGCCTGAACAACAAATAGCGAGTATTGAGAACTTTGTTGCGCGCGGATGCGATGCAGTGATTATTGCGATTTGCAGCGATGCGGTTACCCCCAAGCTGTTAAAAGTCTGCGAAGAGGCGAATATTCCGCTTGGTATCATGTTCAGAACGATAAACGACCCGAAGATCATGGAATACGCAATGAATTCGAAAGCGTTTGCAGGGAACTGTCATGAGGACGAAGTCGCGGTGGGATACAATTTGGGTATGGCGCTCGCCGAAAAAGGGTGTAAAAATGCAGCGATAATTAATTACACGAAAGGGGACACAACAGCTGGAAACCGGTATGTGGGATATACCAAGGCTTTCAGAGAAGCAGGAATTAATTTATTAGCCGAGCAGTGGAATATTCTTGAAGCCGAGAAGGCGGCCAATGCAGCAGAAAGTTTTATCACCGCATTTCCAGAGCTCGATGCAATATGTATCGGAGGAGGCGGAGGAGAACCGCTCGCAGGCGCAATAAGGGCTGTGAAGAACCATAACAAAATAGGTGAAATATGTATTACCGCGTCCGACTTCGGGCCGGATCTTGTAGAGAATATGCGAAACAAAGAGATATCGGCTATGTCGGGCGGGCATTTTGTCGATGCGTTTTTCACCTTTATGTTGCTCTATAATTATATAGATGGACATCCATTGAGTGATAAACCCGAGACTATCGTCATGGAACCGATTTATGTCACGTCAGCGGAAGAAGCGGAGAATTATCAAAAGTATTGTAACGAGAATAATCCGTACAACGCTGAAGAGATAAAAAATATGACCGTGCGGTACAATAAGGATTTCACAATCGATGATTTGAAGAGAATTGCTGCATCCTATTCTCTTGAAGATGTAATGAAGAGGCACGCGGAATAATGAGCAGTCCGGGGGCAGTTTTTCGCTGCCCCCGGAATGAATACGCTGAAGCAATTGGGATCAATTTGATATGAAGAAAAGAATCAAAGAAATTGTGTATATAATTTCCCTGCCGTTGTCCGTTTACTGCATTTTTTTTATCGTTGAGCCGCACAGATTTGGAACTCTGCAGACGCTCTACATCATGTTTCAGCAGGCGTTTATCCCTTCTATTGTCGCATGGGGGCTCTGTTTTGTTATGACGCTTGGTCTCTATGATTTAAGCATAGGCGCAATCATCATTCTCTCGTCAATGATTGGTACAAAAGTGGGGCTGTTATTCGGGCCCTTTCTTGGGTTCTT
>CAZZCF010000345.1:0-2029 GCA_964652955.1 uncultured Leptospirales bacterium | reverse complement strand
AACCCCCGGCCTTCTGAATGCGAGTCAGACGCTCTCCCACTGAGCTACAGCCCCGTATGATGAAGCGGCATGCCCGCGCCCTTTGCTCCGATTTGAACCGCGGAAGATGGAGCGGCTGGCGGTGCGCAACATATACCCCGCTGCCGGAAATCGGGCAACTCTTTTTTTTGCTTAATAATATTCTTGCCTCTCACAAATTATTGAAGTATATTTTAAAAGAAATTTTCGTTTTTGATCCGAGGAAATTCTTATTCCCGTGCCTTGAACTATGAAAAGCGAGCGCGTGAAGATATACATCAAGAATTGTTATCGTAATACGATAAAAAAGATAGAGCCCTTTAGGCACTCCGCAGGGCACAGCGAATACCGAGAGAGACAGGTGGATTCCTTCTTCGAGTGTGCTTTCGTTGTTTGCGATGACTGTCAGTTCGCTATTTAAGGTAGTACAATAATAAAAAAAATGTAGATTTAAGAATAAAATGATTAAAAATAGACAATTGTTTCTCTCTACGCTGTTGATGGCTCTTGTCATATTTACAGGGGAGGCAATCGCCGGGCCCGAATGCGTCCGGGTTGATATCATGGTCGGCAGCATAACGGTGATGCGAGCCGGCAAACTGGAGAAAATAGATGCGCATGATACTATCCGCAACGGGGATATCATAAAAATTGAGGAGAGAGGCTTCGTCGAGCTGAGCGCAGAGGAGAGCACCATAAAAATGAGGATAACAGGTCCTAAAATATTCAGATTGAATGTTGCCGACTTAAAGAAGAACAGCAGGAGCGGCGAGACACTGTTCAGGTTATACGATAAGATTACGAAGGACACCGGGACCTACTATCCACGAACGGTGGTAACCGCAATCAGGGGAGTGCCGAGAAACAGGGAAGAAGCAGCACGGGAAGGGAAAAAGAAAATCGAAGAAGTTATAAAACTTATAAAAGAAAAGAATTTCGATGATGCCTCTGCGATACTGGATGATCTGGAGAGCAGTCGGCGAATGAAAAGACTGATGGGTGAGATTATCAGCTTTTACCAGGCTGAAATACTGTTCCAGAAAATGGAGTTCGACAAGGCGCTGGTAATCTTCAAAGAGCTGTATGACGGCTCAATACCGGATTATCATTATCGGGAAATGTCCCTTGCCCGCGCTCTGCTCTGTGCCGAGCTGACCGGTCAGAGCAAAATCAAGGAGGAGCTCATGGAAGAGTATCGGAAGAGATATGGCAGGGAAGGGGAATATAGAAGTTTGATTTTTGAAATAAGGTGAAGTTGTGAGGAGGAGGGTTTCCCGTAATTATCATAGCCAAACTTCAAATGAAGGAGGCTTTGAGATGAAATGTTTAGTGCACAACAGTGCAATTATTCTCGCCGTTGCGATTATCTCAGCATTCCCCTCCCTTGAGCTGATTGCGAAGAAAGGGCTGAAGATAGATTACACGGAGTATGAGAAGAAAACCAAGCTGGAGATGGTCCTTCAGAATGGTCATACGTCTGCGGTAATGTGCGTATACTTCAGCCCCGACGGGAAATATATCGCTTCGGGTTCAATGGATAAAACCATAAAGCTCTGGTCAATAGATGGAAAGCTCGTAAAGACTTTCAAAGTAGGTTCTGAAGTTGCCATTCTAACCTTTAGTCCAGATGGGAAATTTATCGCTTCATTTTCATGGGATCATACCATAAAGCTCTGGACGATTGACGGAAGGCTCATATGGACTTCTAAGGAAAATTCTGACTCGATTAATAGCGTATCCTTCAGCCCCGATGGGCAATTCATCGCTACAGTGTCAGGGGATTGTGGGGATTTTGATTATTCAGCGCATGGAGCCATCGAGCTCTGGTCTATTGATGGTAAAATCGTAAAAACTTTTAAGGTAAACTCTTATATTTACAGCATAACCTTCAGTCCCGACGGTAAATACATTGCTGCAGGATCAAATGACTGTACCATCAAGCTTTGGTCGGTTGACGGAAAGCTGATAAGATCTATAAGGGAGTGTACCAATGATATATCCTTCAGCCCTG
>CAZZCF010000344.1:0-2048 GCA_964652955.1 uncultured Leptospirales bacterium | reverse complement strand
TACACAAAAGAGGAATAAACGATGTGTACTCATCATGTAACATTCAATGCATGAAATGTTAAGAGAGATGCTTATCATGATCGCTGAAAAAATCATAATAGAATATATTGTTGGATGCCAGAATCTTTTTCATAGACGGTTTGTAAGAAAGATTCTAAGGAGAAATAGGCATATATACCATAGGTTTATATATGGCAAGATGGACGTTTATAAAGAAATTGAAATCGGTGCAGAAATGTATAAAATCCGTGAAAGTATCGCTCAGGAACTGCCTGATGGGAGGAAGAAAAAAGATTTTTGCGAGACTTATCATATTCCATATGAAAACGAATCTTATCAATTGTTTGTGGAGGAGGTTACGGCATGAAAACTTTTCTTTTTCTGCTCCTGGCGGCAATTGTTGCCGCTATGGTTTGTGAGTCCGGGGAGACTTATGCCGGCGTGCTGAAATCTTCAGAGATCGTCGGGTATTTGTTCGCGCTAATGTTTGAAATTATTATCATTGCCCTCTGTGTGCTTTCTCATACTACGTTCAGCGGGCATAGAGAAAAAATGAACAACCTTATCGGTGCAGCGGTGATAATTACAATCGTCGCTGCATCATGGGGGAAAACGAGTAACATCCTTGATAAGGACGAGATATCGAAAAAGGATAATCTGAAAATCGTTTCTTTTCAAGAGAAGATTGATAGGCTTAAATCCGAATTGAAAGCTGTGAATCCTGAGATAGAAATATTAAAGGAAAAAATAAGAAATGAGCAGAAAATCGCTAATATATGGGGGGAAGGCAACCCGATAAATTTAGATCGGGCTTTAAAACGAAGTGAAAAAGCGTCAAAAGAGCTTTCCAAGGTTATAGACCTGGAAGAGAAAAACAAAGCTGAATTAAGAATTAAACTTGAAGAGGCTGAAAATAAGAAACAAGAGATTATCGAAAATGCTGACACCGGCACGAAAAAAACTGATTATATTTCTATAGGTCTTCTCTTCGGTATCCGCATCGTATGGCAGATTACGGCGTTATTGCTTGCTCATGCCCTCGGAAAATTGATGGCCATAAAAGATGAAAATGATCTTCTTGAAATTGAGCGCGAGAAGACAGAGAAAGAAAAAGCCCGTGCGGATAAAGCTGAGGCCGAATTAAAAAAGATCGAAAAGGTAAAACCAGCTATATCGAATGTAATTGACCTGAAACCTGAGATACCCGAAAAACAGGCTATCGGGTATAAGTTACCCGCTCAGGTAAAAACGGGTAAACCGAGTGAATACGAGACTTTAATAATAAACGCTTACCGAGAAAGCAAGGGCGATAACGGTAAGGGTAATCTATCTCATGTATGCCGGGTAATTGGGAAAACGCCTGGCGGAGCACAAAAAAGGCCGATTAAGGCTATATTAAAAAAATGGGGGGAGATATAATGAATAGAAAAAAACTTGCTGCTATGATCATTGATGAAACTTATGGACGGTGGTTCCATTCTGAGCCGATAATAAATTTTGAGGAAAATAATCACGGGCTTACTATCTCTGTAAAAATCAACTGGTTTGGGAAAACTCGTGAATGCAGTTTCTATTTTTCGGATAGCCTACTGAAAAATGAAAAAATATATGGATTGGTTGTGAACGACATAAAATCAATGACTAAAAGAGAATATAATTGGAGGAGATGGTAATGCATGAATCATCTAAAAATTTGATGAAACAATTTGTCGATAAATACCTGAAAGATTTTAAATGCGGAGCGGTTCTTGATGTCGGGAGTTATGATGTCAATGGAACATATAAGGATCTGTTTGACGAACGATTTAAATATACTGGCCTTGATATCGAGTCGGGGCCTAATGTTGATATCGTTCTGCCTTCCCCTTATGATTGGAGCGGAATATCGATTATGTTTGATGTTGTGGTATCCGGGCAGGCATTCGAGCATATTCCTTTTTGGTGGTTGACACTAAAATATATGGCGAAAGTGCTAACGCCTGGCGGACTGATGGCGATTATTGTTCCGCGTCATGCTAAACCACACAGGCATCCTGTTGACTGTTATC
>CAZZCF010000343.1:0-2058 GCA_964652955.1 uncultured Leptospirales bacterium | reverse complement strand
CATCGTACTCATCCCTAAAGTATTTAATGGAGGTGAGCACAGGATTGGGAGCTGTTTGCCCGAGACCACAGAGTGCCGATGCGATTATATTCTTCGATATTCTCTCAAGTATCTCGACATCACCTGGCTTGCCTCTCCCTTCAGCGATATCTGTAAGCTTGTTGAGTAATACGGTTGTGCCGACTCTGCAGGGTGTACATTTTCCACAGGATTCATCAGCGGTAAAACCGAGGAAAAATTTAGCCATATCAACCATGCAGCTCGTTTCATCCATAACGACCATACCACCCGAACCCATAATAGCGCCGGTTCCCGTAATCGATTCATAATCAACGGGAGTGTCAATGATACGTTCGGGAATAAAGCCGCCCGAGGGACCGCCAATCTGAACAGCCCGTAATTTCTTGCCATTTTTAATGCCACCGCCAATATCGTAGACAATGGTTCTGAGCGGAATTCCCATGGGTACCTCGATGAGGCCGATGTTGTTCACATCGCCAGAGAGAGCAAAGACCTTGGTGCCCTTGCTTTTTTCGGTACCGAGACTGGCAAACCATTCTGCGCCCCGTAAGATAATCTGAGCTATATTCGCATATGTTTCAACGTTGTTCAACACTGTCGGTTTGTCGAAAAGCCCCTTGTGGGCAGGGAAGGGTGGGCGAGGGCGCGGCATTCCCCGTTTCCCCTCTATCGACTTCATCAGCGCAGTCTCCTCACCGCAGACGAATGCCCCGGCACCGTGATAGAGTTCTATATCAAAGTCAAATCCCGAATCCAGGATATTTTCACCGAGCAATCCGTAATCTTTTGCCTGTTGGATAGCAATATTCAGCCGTTTAATTGCGAGAGGGTATTCAGCACGGACATATATATATGCTTTATGCGCCCCAATTGCCTTACCACCGATTATCATTCCTTCCAGAACAGTGTGAGGATCGCTCTCAAGAACTGATCGGTCCATAAACGCTCCGGGGTCTCCCTCGTCTGCATTACAGAGGACATACTTGACATCACTCTGTGCCTGCATACAGAATTTCCACTTTGTTCCGGTGGGGAATCCTCCTCCACCCCTTCCGCGCAATCCTGATTTTGTTATTTCATCAACAATCTGCTCCGAAGTCATTTCAGTGAGAGCCTTTGCTGTAGCAGCATAGCCATCACGGCCAATATATTCATCAATAACTTCGGGATCGATGAGACCACGGTTTTTAAGCGCGACAAGAATCTGGTTTTTAAAGAAACCGATATCGGACATGAGCGGAACCGGTTCCTTTTTATCAATTTCCTCATAGAGATGCTTCTGAACAATACGCCCTTTTATGAGATGCTCCTCAACAAAGAAGGGAATATCATCCGGAGTCATCTGCTTGTAAAATATCCCCTCAGGATAGACTATCATCAGTGGACCAACAGCACAGAATCCGTTACATCCGGTCGTCTCGACTTTAACTTCGTCCTGTAACCCTCTTTTATTTATTTCTTCAACCAGTGCATCTCTCACCTTCAGAGAGCCGAAGGCCACACAGCTCGTCCCTGCACAAATCAGAATATTTGCTCGATAAGCCTTTTCCATGGTTCATCCCTTTAAATAAAAATTCTCCCCTCAGTGATATGTCACCAAAGATAGATATCGAACACTCGATATATCAATTATTCCTATTACCTTGTTGTTTCACTACCCTGTGCCAAGGCATAATCCATTACCGGTTTGCCGTTCAATACGTGTTCTTCAAAAATCCTCTTCGTTTTCTCCTTATCGAGATATACATACTTGATTGGTGTCTCTCCCCGTATCTCAACCGTGGCCATCGGTTCATGACTGCACAGACCTGCGCATCCTGAAGAGGTCAGGATAACATCGGTAATACCTTTTTTTTCAATCTCATCTAAAAAAGCATCCATGATCTTTCTCGCGCCTGCCGCAATACCACAGGTCCCCATATGTACGGTTATCTTCACACGATGAGTTCCATCCCTCATCGTTGTGGTGGCCTGAACCTTGTCCTTGATTAACTTGAGATCTTGTATTTTAATTTTTGCCATATTAAGTCCCCCTAA
>CAZZCF010000342.1:0-2059 GCA_964652955.1 uncultured Leptospirales bacterium | reverse complement strand
TGAAGAGAGATTGCTTCGCCTTCGGCTCGCAATGACAGTACTATAGAGGTCACCGACCGTCCTTATGTTGCAGGAAATGATGACTGCCTTTTACGCGTATTACCTCGAAACCAAATTTACGCAAAACACGAATGAGATGGCCACCGGTTATTGATGGATATGTGGTCATACATTGACCGCTACTTTTTGTACACCAATGAATTCATTGGATACCGGCTTTTCAACCTCAAGGCAGAGCTCAATAGCCTCTTTAATTCTCTTCATCAATGTATCAAGAGATTTTACCTGCGTATGACAACCGCGGAGTGCAGGCACAGAGGCAATAAAATATCCGTCCTCATCTTTTTCAATTATTACGCTAAATTCTTTCATTCTGTATCCTCCGATATCCCATACTGTATACAATGATTATTAATTTGATTAAAGACACCATTCTTTTATGGGAACCTCTCAAAACCAGTATATACATTTATCTCCTGATTGTAAATACTGGTTTTATCATATATTGAGCCTACAGCGACACGACGTCGCGCATGCCAGCGTGCACAGGACGTGCAAAAAAAGCTGGCCAAGGGGACATCATATTAATAGTTTTAGAGGTCCCCTTATCACAATACGAAGTTTCCGGGCTAACAATATATAAATAACACCTTTACACAAAAACAGTCAAGCTCCTTTATGTCGCTTTCAGTGAATTGGGCAACCGGTTGCCCAATTGGGGGATCCAAATGACATCCACCGATGCCTCCCACGATTAACATTCACCTCTTCTGCGTATCGACCTGTCCGGTGGAAGCCATTACCCTCATGTTAAAAGAGAACCCGAAGGTGCCGCCAAAGGATTTCGAGGAGCTGCTCGAACGGCTGGCAGAAAAGGGGGGTTCCCGAGAAGGGGAAGGGAGATATTGCAATAAAAGGGAATCAGCGCCCCTCCGGATTACGAAAACTCGTACCGTGCGGCGCTGACCCCTTTCAGCAATACACTCATATTCTGTATGCGAATACCCGGTTACCGATCGCGCATTTCGTATTGCACAATACAGGTAAAGGAGATTAATCCACCGGCAACGATATTCTATTGTCTCCTAAACGATTCCGATGACCGATAGCGCTACTTCCCCCCCAGATACCGGTTATAGAAACCTATCACCCGGTCGGGATTGTCAGCGGGATACCGGTACTGTACAAACCTGAGAGCATCCGGTATGATGATAATATCCTTCGGCTCACCGGCCGCCTCATACATCTTCTTCACATCGGAGACATCTCCTATCTCATCCTTCTCTGCCTGAATGAAGAAGACGGGAACGGGACTGATTTGATCCACATATTTCGGCGGATTTATCTCCTCCCGGGGATTGAAGCCGATAACGCAGCCGCTCACCTGCTTGATAACGGGGATGAAGAAGGCGGGAAGCGCCGTCCAGTAGCGTATGCTCTTGTCGATCATCGTATCGAAGATGAAGGGACCGATGGCGATGACGGCAGCGGATTTTATCTTACCCTCCTTCACCATCCTGTTCAGCTCAACGCCGCCCCGGAGCACCACATTCCCCCCCATGGAGAAGCCGAGCAGCCCGACCCGGTCAACTCCCTTCTTATTTGCGAGAATCCAGTTTACCGCAGCAATGAGGTCAAGGGCTTCAAGCTTTCCCAGGGTGATGAGATCGCCACCGCTCTCGCCGCTCGCCCGGTGATCGAAGTGCAGCAGATTATATCCTGCTTTGTTGAGCGGCGCGGTGGAAAGGAGCCAGTCGATATACTCATCCTTTCCGCTCTTGTCCTTTCCCGTCCAGCCGGCGCGATTGGCGCTGTAGCCGTGCGAGGCGATGATCACGGCGTTCGATGAGCCGGGTATCCACCATCCCTTGATGAGAACGCCGTCACTGGTCGTAAACTCTATGTCACCGTACTGCATGCCGTAATCCTTCGGCGTTTTCAGAAATTGCTGCCGCGGCATGTGCAGGGACTTGTACGCAGCGATGTAAGCGATGAGGTACACACCCGCAACGATGACGACAACTGCAACAATCGCGATGATAATACTTTTCCTTTTCAT
>CAZZCF010000341.1:0-2066 GCA_964652955.1 uncultured Leptospirales bacterium | reverse complement strand
TTCCCCTATCTCCCTCAACTCTTGTTCTTACGGTATAAGTATTTCCGATTGTGTCGGTTACCCCATTACAATATTGACAATTGGCCGATGCGGGGCATCCGATAGTGACAACAATAAGATCGCCTTCCTGCACGTTTATAGTCGCGCTTACTGTTCCGGTCGTCCACGCTGTTGCGCTCGCATCATCTCTTGCTGTTATTGCCATATTTCTCTCTAAATCCCCGAATCCCGCAAGTTCAACGGGGCACGAAGGGTCGGGAAGGGGACATACAAAAAAGGGCCATCTACTCCCGCATCGGTAGAGATATAACTCCATGCGAGATTAGAATATTCAACATTCCCGCCCTCATCCGTTACCTTTGTACGCGCTCCCGCCGCCCATGTCGTGCGATAGGGGAATACAATCAGCATTTGTGTGTCTGATGTTATTCCGACAAACGATAGATAGCTCACATCCTGCGGGTCAGTTACGCCCGTAATATGATCGTAAATATAAACTTCGTACTCTACAATATCAGTCGGCAAAAACGGATCACCCGCAGAATCAACCTCTACCGCATCCCATTGTAACGTCGCCTCGTTGCGGTAGTACACTGTTTGTCCGAATGCGATCCCTGTCATAAGACAGATAAAGACTATCGCGATCAGATATAGTTTCTTTTTCATCTTTCTTTTCTCCCCTCATAAAGTTTGGATACATTTTATCAAGAATTTCTTCAAGCATTTCGCAGTAAATAAATGCAAGTTTATATTGCCCCTTATCAACTGCATCTATAACTCTTCTCTGTGCATATTGATATAGTGCATTTAATGTAGCTCTCACTTCTTTTCTTCCATCAACCGCTCTATTCGCTCAAGCCGACGATTGATATTTTTCAGCTCATTACTGATTGTTCCTTTTTCCTCTTTCCAGTCCATAATCACGGCATCATATTCCTTGATTTTCTCCATTGCCGACATGTTCGAAATTCCGAATACCCACCCCACCGCAGCCACGAGTACAACAAATACAATGGATATCCACATTACAGTTGTTTTCCCATTGCTGTTCATTTCACCCGCCTTATCAATCCGACATCAATATGAAAAACTTTGTGATATCCGACAGCAGAATAAATCCCGTATTTGTTGAGCTTATACAGTACCATCACATTTCCGCCCCAGGGAAAGCCGATATTCCCGCCGATAAAAAGACCGGTGCGCAGTCTTTCAACTTCAATTTCCAACGCTCTATTCTCGGCTTCGAGCGAGGAGACCTCCGTCATGAGCCGATATTTTTCCTGCCGCAGCTCTTTTATAATCTGCTCGTCTTTCTCCATCCGCGCGAGATACTCTTCGAGCTCGCTTCGCGGGACTTCGATCATCTCTTCTGCGGCCGCAATATTCAGAATAAACATTATGAGCATACCCGTCAAAATCGCTCCAGCCACGCGAGAAGGCCTCTCTAAACAACGTTTTTTCAAAAACTTCATGATAATAGCCTTTTTTTCAGCTTTTCTATCGTATTTCTCCGAGATACATCGTCAAGGATATCATTCTTGATTTCCTTGTAGATTTCCTCGTAATCCACTGCCGCAGGATTCTTCTCAGGGAGCCTCTTACGCACGACAAGAAGCCCCCCGAGAAGTCCGATTGTAATACCACCGAGCAAACAGGCGAGATAGACCATAGTATCTTCTCGCCATTATGGGATTGCCGGAGGCGTCCATGGGGTCGCAAAGATAACTCCAAACACAACCGATGCGACATTGATAATAAGCATTATTTTCGCCGGCACTGTACCTTGATGTTTCTTCGAGAAATTCAGGTATGCCATAAGCAAAGAGAATGCAGCCGTCAAAAGCCACCATACCCCTTTCCCGATGTTTGTCATGCCCGTACCGTCTGCGAAGGCCGTCACTGCAAACGCAAGCATAAGTACTATTATCAGGAACAGCACAATCGCAATTTTCCCCATGATAATGTTTCTCATTTTTTTTGCTCCTCTCCATTATGAGATAACAGGGACGAGATGGTGATCGCACCATTCCCCCCTGTGAAGATTCCAAGCGCGACGACTATCCACT
>CAZZCF010000340.1:0-2072 GCA_964652955.1 uncultured Leptospirales bacterium | reverse complement strand
AAGAGAAGAAGAAAGATTGATTCGAGTACGGTATAAGTTTATTGGAGTTATGCTAATTCTATGTGCGGCATCTGTGGTGTGATATCTTTAGGGAATAAACCTCTTCAAACAAGCTTTTTAAAAAGCATGTGTGATGTTATCGCCCATCGTGGTCCTGATGATGCTGGTTATTTCGTGGCACAGAGCGGCAATCAGCAGAAGAAGAATATATCGTATTATCAAATCTTTACGGACTCGCAGTTTTATAACAAATCACCGTTATTGCCAATAATCGATTCTGAACATGGACAGAACGAAATTCAAAGCGAACAATGGAATGTATTTCTCGGCCACAGAAGACTCTCCATTATTGATCTTTCACAAGCGGCGCATCAGCCGATGAGCGATCTCTCCAAGAATGTCTGGATTGTGCATAGCGGTGAGATCTATAATTTTATGGAATTGAGACAGGAGCTGGTGGAGCTCGGATACGAGTTTCGTTCCCGAAGTGATACCGAGGTTATTATCTACGCATATATTGAATGGGGAATAGAGTGTGTTTCTAAATTCAACGGCATGTTCGCCTTTGCACTCTGGGATAATCGCAGCAAGTGCATGTACCTCGCACGAGATCGATACGGAATAAAACCGCTCTACTATACGGTGCAGAATGGTACTTTTATCTTTGCCAGTGAGATTAAATCGATCCTTGAATACCCGGAATACGAGAAACGCATTAATCTCGATGCTCTGAATGAGTACTTCACCTTTCAGAATCTCTTCCAATATGAGACCATGTTCAAGGATATACATCTGCTGCCGGCGGCAAACATCGCCAGCGTTGACTTCAATAACGGATTTCGTCGCCAGCCGTACTGGGATTATGACTTTACCAATCGTCTCACTTCGCTGAGTTTTGACGACTGCAAAAATGAAACATCGAGACTCTTCAAACAGGCAGTTGAAAGGCAGCTTGTTGCCGATGTCCCGGTTGGGTGCTATCTGAGCGGAGGGATGGACAGCGGTTCGATAACCGCCGTTGCGAGCCGGTTAATACCGCGGCTTACTACCTTCACTGCCGGCTTTGAGCTGTCAAAAGTTACGGGAGTTGAAGCGACTTTCGATGAACGGCGAGATGCTGAGATCGTCGCCAATGAGTTCAAGACACAGCACTTCGAGCAGATTATCAATGCCGGTGACATACGATGGGTCATGCCGAAGCTTATCTGGCATCTCGAGGATCTCCGGGTCGGCATGAGCTATCCCGATTATTATATCAGCGGGCTCGCTTCGAAGTTTGTAAAGGTCTGCCTGTCCGGGGCCGGCGGTGACGAGCTCTATGGCGGATATCCGTGGCGCTATTACCGTGTTGTTAAATCCATGGACAGGGAACATTTCTTCAAGGAGTACTACGCCTTCTGGCAGCGGCTCGTTCCTGATGATGAGAAGAGAGATCTCTTTCAGGATGGTGTTTATGACGCCGTCAAGGATCATCACCCCTATGAGATCTTCCGTCGTGTGTTTACCTTTAATGAAAGCCTGAAATACGATGATCCCGAGGATCACATAGCGAACTCCATGTACTTCGAGATAAAAACATTTCTTCACGGGCTCTTTATTATAAGCGACAAGTTGGCGATGGCCAATTCCCTGGAGGGAAGATTTCCCTTCATGGATAACGACCTGGTCGATTTTTCAATGAGAATACCTGTTAACTACAAATTGAAGAATTTAAAGGAGATAAAGCGAATAAATGAAAATGAGGTGAGGAGAAATATAAAGTATTTCAGGAAATATGATGACGGAAAAAATGTATTGCGTGCAGCAATGAGGGAATTGCTGCCTGAGAATATAACGAAGAAAAAGAAGCAGGGTTTTTCAGCACCTGACGAAAGCTGGTACCGGGATGAAAATTTTGAGTATGTAAAACAATTGCTTCTTGCATCAAAAACGAAGATGGAGAAATATATCAATAGAAAATATGTGGAGAAAATTATCAATGAGCATGCATCAGGAATAAATCACCGGCTTCTGATATGGTCCTTTATCTCCTTTGAGGAGTGGTGCAGGCAGTTTGAGATGTAAAGATCGTT
>CAZZCF010000339.1:0-2098 GCA_964652955.1 uncultured Leptospirales bacterium | reverse complement strand
ATAAGCAATTTATGATGAGACAGACTTTCAGGGATTTTGATAAGCACATTAGATATTTTATAGGCGATGTGCGTGATAGTGAACGACTGTATCGAGCCTTTGACGGAGTTGACTATGTGATACATGCTGCCGCACTCAAGCAGGTTCCCGCCTGCGAGTACAATCCCTTTGAAGCAATTAAAACGAATATTCACGGTGCGGAAAATGTCATCAACGCAGCAATCGATAAGGGAGTTAAGAGAGTCGTGGCTCTCTCAACCGATAAAGCAGTTAATCCTATCAATTTATACGGTGCAACGAAACTCGCTTCCGATAAAATTTTTATAGCGGCAAACGCATACGCCGGACAAAAAGAGACGGTTTTCAGTGTCGTCCGATATGGAAATGTTTCCGGGAGCAGGGGCTCGGTTATCCCCTTTTTCAAGCTTTTAATCGAAAGAGGCGAAAAGGTACTGCCAATAACCGACAACAGGATGACAAGGTTCTGGATTACTCTTGATGAAGCCGTCGATCTCGTTTTAAAGGCGCTCGATGAAAGCAAGGGGGGGGAAATCTACATCTCGAAGATACCGAGTTTTAAAATAACCGATCTCGCGCTGGCAATGCTTCCCGAGGCAGAATTGAAAGAAGTTGGGATACGAGAAGGGGAAAAGCTCCACGAGGTGATGATTACCGAGTACGATTCATTTTATACTTATGAGTATGAGAAGCATTTTATCATTTATCCCAATTTCGAATGGTGGGATTTTAATTCTCATTTTACTGCAGGCGGCACAAATGTAAAAGAGTTCTTTCGATACTCCTCAGATGGGAATACCGAATGGCTTGATATTGAAGAGCTTCGGAAACGTCTGCGGGAGATCGAAATTGTATACTAGAAAAGTCAGCGAGGTTACCGGTGGAATTCATCGGTTATGGCAAACAGTGGATTGATGAGAATGACATTGCAGCCGTGGTAAAAACACTGCAAAGCGATTATCTCACCCAGGGACCTGCAATAGAGGAATTCGAGAGAAAGCTCTGTGCATTAACGGGAGCGAAATACTGCGTGGCTGTTGCAAACGGCACAGCCGCACTGCATCTCAGCGTTTCCGCCCTCGAACTGGAAGCCGGAACAGAGGGGATCACCACTCCAAATACTTTTGTCGCAACTTCAAATTCTCTTCTCTACAATAACCTCATTGCGGTATTCGCTGATATTGACGAAAGAACATATACAATTGATCCCGCTGAAATTGAAAAGCATATTACATCGAGAACGAAAGTTATAATACCGGTTCACTTTGCCGGACAACCTGCAGAGATGATGCAAATAAAATCAATTGCAGAAAAAAATAATTTATATGTCATTGAAGATGCCGCTCACGCAATTGGAAGCAGATATGAAAATGATTCACCGGTGGGCAACTGCCAATATTCAGATATGACAGTTTTCTCATTCCATCCGGTTAAAACAATGACCACCGGAGAGGGTGGAGCAATCACCACCAATAACAGAGAACTCTATAATAAATTACTCTCCCTGAGAAACCATGGGAATACAAAGGATCCAGAACACTTGGAGAATAATCCCGGCCCATGGTACTATGAGATGCACATGCTCGGTTTTAATTACCGTTTAACTGATATACAGGCCGCACTCGGGATAAGCCAGCTTCAAAAGCTTGAGAAATTTATAGAAAGACGGAGAGAAATTGTAAAAAGATACGATGAAGCCTTTCAGGCCATCGATTGGATAACAACCCCTTTCGAGAGGAAAAATGTATTTTCAGCATTCCACCTCTACGTGTTACAAATCGACTTTAATAAAATCGGTACAACAAGAAAAGATGTAATGGAAGAATTGAAGGAAAAAAATATCGGGACACAGGTGCATTATATACCCGTGCATACACAACCGTATTATCGTACGCATTTTGATTATCAGCGGGGAGATTATCCCAAAGCTGAGAAATACTACGAGAAAACACTGAGCATCCCCCTCTATCCGAAAATGACAGATGAAGAAGTGGAGTATGTTATAGAGAATATAACGAGATTATCATAATGCATTGAGCAAGGTGTTTAATTTGAAAATAGTTCTTGGAACCGCACAATT
>CAZZCF010000338.1:0-2134 GCA_964652955.1 uncultured Leptospirales bacterium | reverse complement strand
TACAAATGCGATTATTATTTCATGTATTTTCTATAATATGGAGGGGTGTTTTCATCATTATATATCGCCAGACGGGTAACCAGTGAGGGGGTGCAATGTCCGACAGAGAAGAATTATCGGCATTAGAGGATGTGGAAAGAGGTAGTGAGGAAGAGGAGCATATGCATGCAGAGAAGCAAGGGAAATCGAGAGGAGCGAAAATAATCTCCGAATTTTTGAAAATGAGAGAGATAGGTGTTCTCCTGGCCCTACTTTTGCTCTTTATTACATTTTCCGTAACATCTCCGGTGTTTTTTGGTCTCAATAATCTTTTAAACGTGCTTCGCCAGGTATCCATTCTGGGAATCATCTCAATGGGAATGACAATGGTTATTGTTTCCGGAGAAATTGACCTGTCTGTCGGTGCCTTGTATGGGTTTGCTTCAACTATTGCTGGTATCCTGATGACAAACCAGATATCGATATGGCTATCCCTGGTGATTGCGCTTATTTGCGGTGCCGCCATTGGTGCGATCAACGGTTTGCTTGCGACATATGCACGTATTCCTGCACTGATCGTCACCCTGGGGATGATGAACGTCGCAAGGGGTGCTTCTCTGATAATCAGTAAAGCACAGGTTATTGCCACGAGCTACAGAACAGTCGCAGACCCAAATATAGATATGTTTCTTTTTTTAGGTCAGGGGAAGCTGTTCGGCGTGGTACCAATGATGATCATTTTTCTCATTTTTATCGCATTGATATCTTACATCTTGTTTAATACAACAGTATTAGGTTTTCACATGCGGGGAGTTGGAGGGAATGCTGCTGCTGCGAGAGCTTCCGGTATCAATGTAAAGCTCATTAAGATTACTGCTTTCGCCATAACGGGTTTCCTTTGTGCTGTTGCGGGTATTCTTAACTTATCCTTTCTTGCAAATGTGCAGGGAACAATTGGGCAAGGTTTGGAGCTTGATGTGATTGCAGCGGTAATTATCGGTGGGACCACACTTGCCGGTGGTGAAGGTACTATTCTCGGTACTATTATCGGGGTCCTGATCATGGGGGTCCTGAGGAATGGATTGATATTACTTGGGGTTTCTCCCTTTTGGCAAATACTTATGATAGGAGTCGTTATCATCGGTGCGGTTGCAATCGATATGTGGACCAAGAAACAGGCGGTATAGGCGTATTCTTTTAACGGTTTTCGTCTCTCCGAAGGAGGTCTGATTTTTGGAAAATATCATTGAGTTCAAAAATATCACAAAGAAGTATCCAGGAGTAATTGCACTCGACGATGTGAGCATAACCATACGAAAAGGTGAAATACATGCAATTGTTGGCGAAAATGGTGCGGGTAAATCCACTTTAATGAATATCCTTGGTGGGGAGATTCAACCTGACAAAGGTGAAATATTCTACAAAGGAAAGATTGTAAATATTCCCAATCCCAATGTTGCCATATCAATGGGGATAAGTATCGTATATCAGGAACTGAAGCTCTGTCCAAATCTGTCTGTTGTTGAGAATATTTATCTCGGAAGAGAAAAAGAGAGCGGGATGCGGATAAACTGGAAAGCGCTCAATGAGAAGTGCCGAAATGTTTTCCAGTCGCTGAAAGTGGAAATCAATCCAAAGTCACTTGTCCGTACCTTGTCGATTGCGAAGCAGCAGCTCGTCGAAATCGCAAAAGCGATCAGTTTGAATGCAGAAATATTGATCATGGATGAACCGAATTCTGCGCTCACATTGAATGAAACAGAAAATCTATTCAGGAACTTAAGGGGACTGAAAGAACAAGGTGTTACAATAATTTTTATATCACACAGACTTGAGGAAGTGTTTAAAATCTCTGATAGAATCTCAGTATTGAGGGATGGTAAATATTTAGGTACTTTCAATATAAATGAAACAAATTTTGATGAAATTGTCACACTCATCGCAGGGAAAAAATTGTCAAGTGAATTGTCAGATAAAAAATCAAAGAAAGCACAGACAGAAAATGTGGCCATGGAAGTGAAGAAGTTCAGCAGGGGGAATTATTTCAATCATATAAATTTTCAGCTTCGAGAGAGAGAAATATTAGGTATATACGGATTACAGGGGGCAGGAAGAACAGAATTGCTTGAAACATTGTTTGGTCTCGAAAAACCCG
>CAZZCF010000337.1:0-2162 GCA_964652955.1 uncultured Leptospirales bacterium | reverse complement strand
ACTTATATATATAGAGAGCAAAAATCAGATCAAAGGCTATCTCATCGAGATTCAATTTAACAAGATCCTTGAGTGCCATTAACAATCCTCCGTACCGGCATTCGTAACCCGACCGCTTAAAGCGAAAAAAAGTGCGGCCTGCATGTGATAAAATCTGCGGAGTAACAGACCGCAAAGATGAAACCGATTTCCTTTAAAAAACCGCATAGATGCACAGCTGCATCAGTATGAGCAGGGTCGCCCAGATACGCAGATCCATCCACCGCTTCGGTTCCGAAACTCCCTCGAGTATAAAGCGCTTCGGCAGCGACCAGGTGATGATCAGAACGATGAGGAACACAACGGTGGCTCCCGCTTTGGCAGACCAGAGGGGAAGCTGATGGATACAGTCAAACATGGCTCTTCCCCCTCTTAACGGTAAAAGTGTAGGTCAGGTTCATAAGCTCATCATCCGGTTTCGGCGTGGTGAAACGGCTCACCACCGCTATCACCGAGAGGGAGAAGAGAAAGCTCCAGAAGGCGATGTAGAGCATATTGAGACCGACAAATCCCAGAATGCCGGCAAAGATCAGTCCGAGAATCAGGCTCGCGAGCCCGGCGGCCGCGGTTCCCCGCCGATACAGAATACCCAGAAGAATGAGGGCGAAAATCGGTCCCTGAAAGAGGGAGAGGGAATATTGAACAAAAACGTAAATGCCCTCGAACCGTGCGGTGAGCGGTGCCGCGAGAACCCCCAGGAGGAGCACCGCAAAGGTCAGTATCTTCCCCAGTCTGAGCTCAAGCCGGTCATCGAGTCCCCGGCGAGCGAAGACGCCGATGATGTCCCGGGTGATCATTACCGAGGTGGAGTTCATCGTCGAATCGATTGACGATTGCAGCGCACCGATAAAGGCGACGAACATGATGCCGGAGAGCCCGGCCGGGAGCACATTCCTGATGACCCAGGGGAGCGCCTGATCGTGATGCGCTATCCCCCCCCGCGCCATTATCAGGGCCAGAAAGCCGGGAAGCACAATCAGAAAGGGGACAAAGGTCTTGGCAATGGCAGCCGCCATCATCGAGGCTTTCCCGTCCCACTCCGAGCGCGCTCCCATGGTACGCTGCAGGATCGCCTGGTTCGCGCACCAGTAAGCCGGCGAGAGGACAATGCTCAGCCCGAGCAGAACTCCCGGCCAGGGGAAGGACTCATGGGTTGAGGGGAGAAAGGCATTGAGATGTGCCGGGTGTTCCGTTTGCAGCACCCGTACGAACTGCTCAATGCCGCCGACCCGGTCAATGCCGATGATCGCAACGGCTATCGCACCGACAAACATGATGACGAGCTGAACCGTATCGGTGATGGCGACGGCGCCGAGCCCTCCCGAAATCGTATAGAATCCCACCACGGTTGCGGTAATGAAAATGCTGAACCAGACCGGCCATCCCAGATAGGTTCTGAGCATGATTGCGGTCGCCCAGAGATAGACGCCCACGATAACAATGGCAAAGAGGCTCAACACACAGGCGGCGATGACCCGCACCGCTTCGTTGTATCTCTTCCCGAGATACTCGGGGATGGAATACACCCCCGCCCGCCAGTAGAAGGGGATGAAGATGAAGGCGGAGAGTATCATGGCGGGAATGGCGCCGATCCACTCGAAGTTCGCCTGGGCGATACCGATCTTGAAGGCATTCCCCGCCGCCCCGACATAGTCGTTTGAGCCGATATTGGTGCCGATAATCGACATGCCGATAATCCACCAGGGAAGCGACCTGCCGGCGAGGAAATAGTCGGCCGAGGTCTTGATCCGCTTTCTGAAATAGAACCCGAAAAGGGTTATCCCGGCGAGATAAACGATTATCAGAAGGATGTCCACCCAGTGAACACCCGTTTCGATAAAGGAGCTCATATCACTCTTCTCTCCTCACCTACCGGTATTGACAGAATCAGAAAGATTCGCTTTGCGTTGATCATCTTCGTCATTTCTCTTATACACCATACGAATGAAGAAGTCAATACGGTATATAGTCGTAATAAGATTTTACCAGGAATTTTATAAGGATGTACAAGATATTCAGAGAAGGTGTAATGAAGTGTATTCAAACAGAGGATAAAATTATCAACATGGAGAGATGCTGGTCATATGGAAGCAGAAGAGTGGTGATTCATCCATTTTTACAAT
>CAZZCF010000336.1:0-2167 GCA_964652955.1 uncultured Leptospirales bacterium | reverse complement strand
CGAGGTGCCCACCTGATAGAGGGAATCAACCGTTGTCGGATCGAGACGAGAGGGAGAACGCTCTCAAGGAGATTCGCAAACACCGAGCACCGCCGGACTACAGGTTCAGTATCGTAGAAATGATATCCCTCATCTTCTTCATGATAGGACTGATGATGCTCGGATGTGCGGTAATCAACCTCTTTCTGGCACGATATGATCTCCCGCGTATCTTCATCATCCTTGGAGTGATGTTCATCTGCCTCTCTGTTCTGTTGATGAAGGAGGACTGAGAATCGCAGCATCTATGGAGGACGGTGAGCGCCTCGAAACCGGTTTCGAAAAAATTTAATGCTTGCCAGAAATCAATTCCCCTTCTACCGTTATGGGAAGCGGTGCCGTAATGCCAGCATTCTTATCAGGAAACGAAAATCAGTACCGAGCAAAAACAGCAAACGACCCGGATTCTGCTGGTCCGTCACGGCCAGACAATCTGGAATGTCGGTGCCTCGTCGGAGGGAGAGCGCTTTCGCGGACGAATTGACCTCCCCCTCAATGAACGGGGACGCGAACAGGCTGCAGCGCTTGCACGGCGGCTTATCAGTGAGCCCATCATAGCAATCTACGCGAGCCCCCTCAAGCGCGCCATTGAAACGGCCGAACCGCTTGCACAACAGCTCGGTCTCGCCGTGCACCCCCTTCAGGCTCTCATCGACATCGATTACGGCGACTGGCAGGAGCATCTCCACAGCGAAATTGCTCAGGCCTCTCCCTCCCTGTACCGTCAGTGGCTCGAAGAACCACATCTCGTCAGGCCACCACAGGGCGAGACGCTCGATGAGGTACGGGAGCGCTCCCTGGAGGCCCTTGAGGAAATCCTTGAAAAGCATGGAGGAGAATGCATTCTCCTCTCCGCACATCAGGTGATAAACAAGGTTCTCGTCTGCGCTATGCTGGGGCTGGACAACTCACACTTCTGGCATATCAAGCAGGATAATGGCTGCCTCAACATCTTTGAATACAACGGGAAATTCATCACGCATCTCATCAATGGCACCTGCCATCTCAGTTGAGAAATGGCATCTCACCGCTGCTGCTTCACCGCTCTTCACGACTGTCTATTCGAATAAGAGAAGCAATGAGAAAAAATACGGCTATTACACCACTATGATCCTCCTCTTTCCTGCTCTCTTCCAATCGACGAACGATATGACATGCCACTATTAAACTGGCATGTGCGTATAGTAAGCATTTCATAAGGGCACCTGCACCATTTGAGAGAAATGGAAATGGTATTTTTTCGATGAGAAAGTCGATACCACATTCCCGGGAGGAACAACCGGTGAGATTATATCGACCTCCGATATCGTATGCGACAGCAGAGAAATACAGCACCCCGGGACGTCAATACTTGATTAATCCTTCGCTCGAATTATACCGCTCAGGTATTCGCTCCAACATTCCTGCCCAGCTCATAGGCCTGCTGCAGCAGCTCCGGACGATCAGCGATTGCTCCCTTTTCATCAATTCCTCTGACGAAGAGGCCCCCTTCATAGCTCATGTCGATGGCGTCGAAGAAATATTTCGCCGTTAGCTCAACACCGTCAAAGAGCTTTTCCCCCTTCGTGGCACCCACCGCAATGATGTACCCCCTTCCGCTATCGTAGCGCCGCCGCTCTTCAGCTGTCCTCTTTCTCAGTATCCGCTTTGACCAGAGCGCCTGACAGCGATCGATGAGCATCTTCAGCTGCGACGGAACATTATAAAAGAATATGGGCGTCGAGACGATAATACTATCAGCTTCCTCAATTCTCGGATAAATATCCTGCATCTCATCATCAATAGCACAGACTCCCTTTGTGCTGCAGCTTCCGCACTCCCGGCATCCCGAGAGTGCCAGATCACGAGCGTATACCCGCGAAACATCCGCTTTCACCGATTCCGCTCCTCGCAGAGTCTCATTCAGGAGCAGATCGCTATTCCCCGCCTTCCGGGGACTGCCGTAGATTCCCAACACTTTCACGAGCTGACCTTCCCATCTGTATAGAGTTTAAAGCGATATATATACTCCCGCACTTCGGGCGGAACCATGTCATCTATTGATTCCTCCGAGCGAACCCGGGAACGAATCTCTGTTGAGGAGACCGCCAGACGAGGCTCCTCAAGTATGGTCACAAATGATTTGAAG
>CAZZCF010000335.1:0-2171 GCA_964652955.1 uncultured Leptospirales bacterium | reverse complement strand
TTCGCTCTCGCCCTGAAGGAGTTGAGAGTACGCCTCCGCAGATAACCGGTATTGTCCGAGCATCTGATAAAACACACCCTGAAAATACGAAGATATTCGTGAATCCATGGAAGCCCGTTTTAAAATTCTCTCAGCAAAATTGGAATACCGCCGCTCGTTGACACCTATCTCCACAACACGTTTCGCCGCCGCGACAAAAAGAGTCTTTCTGTCTGCTGAACCTGCATATGTATCTTGATACTCATAAGAAGATACGAGCACCGTCCTGTACCACCGCAGAGCGTTTTGATAATCTTTTATTCTCGCATAATTTTCCGCAATGAAAAACGCACTGTAATCCCGATACCTCGAATCTTTTGTGTGGAGGCCTTTAAATATCCCAATCGACTGAGTGAAAAGGCCCAAACGCTCGTACGACTTGCCAACAAGGAGATTATCACATCCTGCAGTCAATTGGGCATGCTGGGAATACTCGATGATCTCCCTGTATTTCCCTTCCTTGAAGAGAGTAATAACATCGCATTTTTTCTTCGCAGAATCGGTTGCTCCTGTCGCAAGCAGTGAGCACAAGAAAAATACAAAGAAGAATATTCGTATCTTCATTTCTTTATTCATGGGACAGATTTGAAATGACAACCCTCTAAAATATTCCGAGCACTCTCAGTACCTTTCCTGAAAAGCGCTCAGGCAAAAGGGAAAGAAAAGAGAAAAACACTCGCTTAATAATTGGATAAAATAATGAATTCGAAATCGCACTGTCAATATCCATTACTGGGTGATGTGCCAAAAATAAGAGAAACGCGCTGCTCAAAAGGAAACCTTTTCCTATCCCGATAAACAATCCGAGAAACCGGTCGATATCCCTTAGTTTTAGATCATCGACAAGATCAATCGCCCGATTCCTCAAAAGCAATAATATAACTGATACCACGATGAATATGGAGAGAAAAGAAAGAATAAGTGACAACTCTCTGTGTTGAATATATTCGAACACAAAGGACCCGAGGGATCTGTAAAAGGAAAATGAAACGACGAGGCCTAAAACAATTACGAGCAGAGAGAAAAGCTCGTGAACGAAACCCTTTATAAACCCCTTGATACTGAAAAAGATAAATATGAGGAGGATGAGAATGTCTATTATATTCATCACATACACCCTGATCCATGAATCTTTCTTACTCTCACAGCCGCTTCTCTCGCGAGATTCCTTCTCCGCATCCGTATTGCGGTTTAAACGGATTCTTCGTGCTGTTAAGAATATCGTATCAAGGGAGCGAATCAATGAGCATCAATAATTCAATAATACATGCTCTCTTCGGTACTATCCGGTAGGGTAATAAAAAACAGAGAAACCTGAATATGGGAGGATCACGCATTCTGGCAAGCTGGAAAAATTTTCACGGCTCATCCATCTCTTGGGTTTTCTTTTTCTGCGCCTCTGAAATGATACAGGATCGATTTCTTCCGTTATGCTTCGCGTGATACAGAGCGTTATCGGTCTTTTTTATAAGCGTCTTTATATCAGCGGCATCCATAGGGAAAGAGGCAATACCGAGACTGATGGTCAATTTTCCAAAAGGCTGAACATCTTCCTGATCGAACTCGAAGGCCTCGATAAGCTTTCTCAATCTTTCCGCGAAGTTCAGCGCATTTTGGTGCCCTTCTTCAGGTACAATGATCGCAAACTCCTCTCCTCCATAGCGGACCGCAATGTCGGATTTTCGAACGGTCGTCTTTAAAAGTTGGGCGATAGTTTTTAATGCCGTGTCTCCTGCCGGGTGTCCAAGCATGTCATTATAATTCTTAAAATAATCAACATCGAACAGGATGAGGGAGAGTTCGTGGTTGTATCTTTTCGCCCTGAGAATCTCATCTTCGAGCCGTTTTTTGAAATACCGATAATTATACAGCCCTGTAAGTCCATCGGTGATGGAGATTTGCTCCATTTTCTGATAAAGAATCGAATTCGAAAATGCAACCGATATGAAGTGCGCAAGAAGGCTGAAAATCTCCCGCTCGGAACGCGTAAAAAATTCCTGATTCATCTTGTTGCCCACAGCGATTATTCCTTTAATTTTTTTCTTTGGAATTATCGGGGCTATCATGGAGATCCCGTTGTTCATCATCTGTCTCCATTGCGGAGAGAGAAGCTCTTTTTCAACATTCTGTAA
>CAZZCF010000334.1:0-2175 GCA_964652955.1 uncultured Leptospirales bacterium | reverse complement strand
CGTCGCGAATGCCGTGATAACAGGATGTTAAAGAACGGCCTGGCCGCCTGCTCGCTGCTCTAGCGAAGCTAGCCCCCCGGATGTTGAAATGCCCCAGTGAGTTGTATTAGATGAATTAGCGGATTAATAAAATAAGAACTCATATGTGATTATAGATTCTCGTTATTATTCACCATTCAATAACAAAAACCTGCCTGATTAATCCCCTTCACACAAAATCGAACCCCGCTTCGATGAAGTCCTTGATTATCGATGCCACGTCGTTGTTGCCGCTGTTGACTTCCGGCACGAAGAATCGGGGCTTCCCGTCGTCAAAGAGATCATACAGCTCCCTGAGAAAGAATCTCTTCATCCTCTCATTGTTGAAATAGGTGTCCAGATTCCCCACATGCGCAATCGGCCTGCCGGAATCGCTCAACCGCTTTCCCCAGATGTGCATACCCTCGATCATGTCGCGGTACTCGTATACCGGCTTTATGAGATCCCGTATCTCCTGTTCAGAGGTTTTGTATGTGTCTATCCCGTGCGCGGAAAAGAGCTGCGGGAAGTCGAGGACAATGCCGAGCCGGAGCTTCCTCCGCTTTATCGCCTTCGACAGCTCTATGAAATCCTCGTTCGTGGAGGCGAGGAATCTCCCTCCGCTGTATGTGGTCCCGTACCTGTTCTGAATCAGTATTTTCACATCGGGAAATTTTTGATGAATTCTCTTCTCGAAGATGCCGTACAGGTCGAGAAACTGATCGATGGAATCGCAGTAGTCAACAAAGGGCGGGTGCACCTCGATTATCTCCGGCGGCCTCTTCTCCCCGACAAGGGATATAACGAACTCGCTGAACTCCCTGCTCCACTCCCCGCTCCGCCAGAGCTGCGGTACGCTCTTCAGATTCGACTCGCGGATTATGGAGTAGTTCTTCACCGGCTCGGAGCTGTACTTCCGCTTTCCGTATGAGTACTCGGTGTGGAGGGAATAGGGCATCCCGGGCCTTATGCCCTTCACGTCGAAATGGGCGGCGATCTCCTGGATGCGGAGAACAATGTTTTCTGGATACTCGCGCCTGCCGTATTTTATGGGAATGAGGAGGGGCATTTTGAATAATAATAAATTTTTTTATTTATCCAATAGAACCATTTGACATATAATTCTTAATTCATTCGGCACTATCCTTCTCTTTGCAGCCCATGAATTACGACATATCTCAATCCATTGATCTATTGAGTCAGGATCTATTAAAGATAGTTGTGGTGTCTCATCGGAAGTTGACCGTATTATCTGCATGATATCATCCATATCGTCGCTATCATTTAATATTGTACCCTTTACATCAAAAATAACCGGATATGCTCTATCTCTGAACTCAAAGAGAATATATATGCATTTCTGATAACTCTTTGATAACTTGTAACTTTTTATACCCGCAGGAAGTTTTTTAATTTCCCTTTTTAAATCATCATCCAATTGAGCGAGATCATCAATAAAGCTGCTCGTCTGTAATTGATCCGCCTTCTCAATAAAATCGAGAACCTCATCGAGATTAAGATCAACATCACCCAATTTGTTCATCGATTGAGCAAGCTGAACCATCTCAAATTCATTTGATTCCCGTTCGACAATAACAGGTATATCTGCAAGTGTCATTAACTCCTTCCCCCTCTTATGAAGTCTTTCCATCCAGTTCAATGCATGACTAATATCATCACGCTCCATCGTTGAAGGCACAAGATTGAAAATATATATCTCGCGTGGCTCATTCCAGGGCCGGAGAATTCTTCCCATACGCTGTGCGAGTACCAGAACCGTCCAAGGAAGATCAAAGTTTATAAGCACCGAAGCATCCTGGAAATTGAATCCTTCCGACATCGCCGTGGTTGCAACAAGTATATCAATGGAGTCACCTTTTACGTTAAAATCATCTTCATCATCTATATCGATACTATTAGCTACAGGTGCGAAACGTCTGATAATATCATCAATCATTAACATATCCTTGTCCACAGTCGTTTCAACAGTACGATCATTACAATATACCTTCAGGCATTCCCTGACATATTTAGCTGTTTCACGGTAAACACAGAATATAATTACTTTTCTATCAGAAAATTTTTTAACTATTTCTATAACTTTATTAATTTTTTCATCATGGCAATTTTCCTTTTGTGTATCTATATCAATCAATG
>CAZZCF010000333.1:0-2183 GCA_964652955.1 uncultured Leptospirales bacterium | reverse complement strand
GACAAGGGATTTAAATCCCTTGTCTCAAAAGGGGGCTCGGACATCGCCTCAGACAGGGGATTTAAATCCCTTGTCCCAAAAGGGGGCTCGGACATCGCCTCAGACAAGGGATTTAAATCCCTTGTCCCTCTCAAGGATGTTGTCTTTCCGGTGTGCACTCCATTGATCGAGGCAATCAAGCCCGAAGGCGGTTTCGACGCCATTATCGGAAATCCGCCGTATGTGCGACAGGAAACGTTGGGTGACCTGAAAGAATACTTTAGCGGTAAATATCAGACTTATCACGGTATGGCCGACCTTTATACCTACTTCATCGAGAAGGCTTTGAAACTGCTGAGCGACGGTGGCCTTTTCGGATATATCGTCTCGAACAAATGGATGAGGGCCAATTACGGCAAGAAGTTACGCGAATGGCTTAAAGATCGGGACATAACCCAAATCGTTGACTTTGGCGATTTGCCGGTGTTCAAAAAGGCCACCACTTATCCATGCCTTCTTTTTATAAACAAGGGAATACCGGGTAAAGAAATCAACGCCTGCAAGCCCGACACACTTGACTTCACCGACCTTTCGGAATATGTGCAAGGGAATTCATATCCAATAAATCGAGAATCTCTCGATCCTGCCGGATGGCCAATGGCGAACCCTACATCACAAAAGCTCCTCGATAAAATCAAGAATGCCGGCATTCCGCTTGGAAAATATGTGGAAAATAAAATTTATCGAGGGGTATTAACCGGTCTGAACGAAGCTTTTGTGATAGATCAAAAAACAAAAAAACAACTAATTTCCGAAGATCCCAAAAGTGCTGAAATAATAAAACCTTTCCTTGTTGGAAGGGATATTAAAAGGTACGAATCTCCCCGCCCCAAACGTTTTTTAATCCTGTTTCCTAAAGGATGGACACTTGAAAAAACCGGCAGTAGAGGTGCATGGGATTTCGTTAGACAAAAACATCCCGCAATCGCAAAATACCTCGAGCCGTTCAAGACAAAAGCCGAAAAAAGATACGATAAAGGTGATTTCTGGTGGGAACTCAGAGCTTGCGATTATTACCCGGAGTTCGAGAAGCCGAAAATAATTTATCCAAATATTTGTAAAAAACCTGAGTTTACATTTGACCAAAACGGTTTTTATACTAATCAAAAGTGCTTTATAATTCCTATATTCGATCAATATTTCTTGGGAATATTAAACAGTTCCGTTACATTTTTTCTTTTCAGATCGATTCTTCCAAAATTACGTGGTGATTTCTATGAACCAAGTTATGTCTTTTTCAAAGATTTTCCCATCCGTACTATCGACTTCTCCGACCCCTCCGATAAATCCCGTCACGACCGTATGGTGGAGCTTGTGGAGCGGATGCTTGAGCTGCACAAGCGGTTGAATGAGGCACAGACGGAACATGAGCAAACGTCGCTCAAGCGGCAGATAGACGCCACCGACAAACAGATCGATCAACTTGTTTATGAACTATACGATTTGACGGACGAGGAGATAAAAATCGTCGAAGATGCAAGCCAATAATATTGGTTAAGGTTAATTGAATTTTAAGGAGTATCGTCATGAAAGAGGTGTTATTAGTTTTAGTTGGCGGGGTTGTGGCAGTTCTGTCTTCGCTTGCTACACAGTGGTACTCTCATAAGAAAGATAAAGAAAAAACAGTATGGAATCGTCACATGGAAAAAATCATGGAGTTAGAGGAAAAGGCGGGAGACCTGACTGAGTATCTTTGTGGTTACCGTTCGTTTCCCTGGTCAGAAGATACAAAGGATAAATTAAAAAATTATCTCGAACAGATTAATTCAATTAGTGGAGGTTTCAGAAGATATTCGGAGCTAAACCAGTCTGCACGTGACTTCATAAATTCATCACAAATTATTATGGAAATAAAAATGTTAGAAGGTAGATTTAAGAGCCTGAAAGAAGAAAAGGAATTAACTAATAACCTGAATAGTAATTTCAAGGCACTTATAGAAACTTGCGATAAAGTGTTAAAAAAATAAAGTGTACTCTGGCGGGGTGGCAAGGCCGAAGGTCTTGTCCGTGTTTTAGTTTACGGTTAGGTCATTGCACGGATCCCGCATTCAATCCCTTCATCGTCGAACGCCATTTGAGGTATTGTTCGATAAACCCAGATTTTGCGTTTGACATTCGAACAAAGATCAGTTGCTTTCGTTATT
>CAZZCF010000332.1:0-2183 GCA_964652955.1 uncultured Leptospirales bacterium | reverse complement strand
AAGGCCCATGAGCTCTTTAATCTTCTTGAGCATCTTTATCCTGAAATCCTGTCTCCATCATTTCAGGCTACGAGAGAGGGAAAAGACACTTTTTACCGGCCTTATTTTTACCGATCATATTCCGATTCTGACATTGAGCTCAGGGCTTATCCGGAGCAGGGGCGTTTATATCTCCTGCATGCTCAAGATGAGTATGACCTTGGAGAACTCGATTACTATCTGTCTTTTAGTAAAGCCGAAACTTTATTCAACTGGTGTGAAAGCAGGTTTCCACAGTTGCTTTCTCCGGCGCCCCAGGCTACACAAATGGCAGGGGAAATATTTTACCGGTCATATCCTGACACCAATGTATTGATTGGAACATTTCAGAGAGATTTGTATTTTATTGATGATCAAGATAATTTATACAGTTTGGGGCACGTGGACCCCTGGGTGGATGAAATTGTCGATTTTCCCGAAGTTCTAGGAGGAGTTTACACGATTCAGCAGGCGTGCAACGGCCGGTACGTCGATGCACATATTGATAAAGCCCTTTCTCATGAATACAATCTTGTCACTCGGCCGGCGCAAAACAATGATACTCAGAAGTGGATTATAACCCCACTGGGTAATAATGTTTATACGATTCAGCAAAAATACAATAACAGATATGTCGATGCTTATACTTCTACAGCCGGTTCTCATGAATATAATCTTGTCACTCGGCCGGCGCAAAACAATGATACTCAGAAGTGGATTATAACCCCACTGGGTAATAATGTTTATACGATTCAGCAAAAATGCAATAACAGATATGTCGATGCATATACTGATACAACCCTTTTTCAAGACTATGATCTTGTCACTCGACCGGCTCAGAACGACAACACACAGAGATGGATTATAAATTGGGTCCCTGATGATAAAAAATTTCTGAATATAGAATATCTGGTGGATGAGGCGGAAATAGTTTTAAATGAACCGACGCTTTTGCACACTGCAACTATGGAAAATACCACTGGCGACGAGCAGAGCAGAAGCTTTACATATACTGAAACAGTACAGGAAACATCATCTTTTCAGCATTCCGCGGGCGTTGAAGTAACATTGGGTATGGAATTTTCAGCGGGTGTACCCGGTGTGGGGGAGGGGACAGGCTGGGTTACGATTACCGGCCGGTATGATTATACCTGGGGCGAACAAAAGACCATAACCCGGACTTATTCAGACTCCTGCCCTGTTGTCGTCAAACCGTATAAAACATACCGAGTGACTGCGATTATCACAACCGCACAACTTTCCGTTCCATATGTCATGTTTTTCCAGTCCGAACAGACCGGAGGCATATATGAATCCAGAGGGATCTGGCATGGCGTCACCAGTTGGAATCAGAGGACGGTGATTGACGATATTACACAGTAGCAAGGACCTGATTAAGGACAATCTTATTCTTATTATCACAGGGAGATTTGGTATACATAATCATTCAGTCGCTGAATACGCAAAAATATGTGTCGGGGTCAGGCCATGAAACAGTATGGCCGCCTCGCCTTCCAGGTCGAGGTGAGTAGTTGCCTTACTCAAACATAAGAGCCAGTGCAATTGATGAAATTCGTGGAACCCTGACCCCTTTATACCTTTCTTCCATTTATCAGTAGCTGAGGATTGGGAATAAACTATCTTGGGACCCCGCCAAGAATCCAATCCCTTTTATTCGATGAGTAAACGTCTTCCCTCCGCCAGCAATTCTCCCTCTGCAAATGATAAAGTACGCTGAAAGATGCACTTTTACCCTGCTGTTCAAGTCATCCCTGTTTTCAATCCCTTGATATTTACATGTTTTCCGAAATAACGCCGCGACTGTAATATCTTCATGAAAATGTGAGGAATTATTTGCAGACATTTCCTGTGGGGCCTTCTCTATGTATCTCGCGGAATTCCTATAGTTGAATTTATTTTGACAGATAAAGGCGATTTTTCTATTCTGAATTATTAAGAAGCGATAAATCAATGGCGATAATATCGGCCAGTTATGTATCAAGTAACAAAATAAAGGAAACCTCAAAAAATGTCAGCTTCTAAAATACACGGAGACTCAATTGAACAATTCTACAGCCGTCGGGAATTTCTGAAATTATCTGCCCTGGCCTCTGCCGGTTTTCTTGCAGGATGCGCAATTAACCCGGTAACCGGAGAAAAACAGA
>CAZZCF010000331.1:0-2223 GCA_964652955.1 uncultured Leptospirales bacterium | reverse complement strand
GTATTTACATTGATCCCCTAATTATAAATACTGGTTTTATCAGACACTAAGCCCACAGCGACACGACGTCGCGCATGCCAGCGTACACAGGATGTGCGAAACAACGCTGGCCAAGGGGACATCATATTAATAGTTCTTAGAAGTCCCCTTATTTAAATCGAGCGGTTCATTGCATATATGGACAATATCGTTTCAATGCTTCAAATGTTCCACATCCCACCCGGCGGCGGGAGGGGCAATCACATCTCTACATGAAAAAATGCTTGTCTCTACAAAGACAAACCGCCCGTATTACATTTTATATTCACTCATTAAATGAGTAATCGCGCTTACGAGAGACCGTACTGCCCATTCCGGAGAGTGGCTTTCCGGGTCAAGGAACCATCTCACCGCAATGCCGTGATAGATGGCGGAGATAGCTCGGGCGACACCCCTTATATCTGAAATTACATAGATCCCCGACCGTATTCCTTCCTCGAGCGCTTCGCCGAGCAGATCGATCCAGCCGTTCACCCATTCGTGGAAGATGATACGATACCCCTCATCCCGTGACGCCAGCGCCATACAGTCGAAATGGAGCGGATACCCGATATTGAGATCAGGATCATCTCCATTGTAGAGCCAGATATAGGAGAGGAGCTTGTCGAGAGGGCTATCACACTGATCCATGGTATCCTTGCCCCGTTGGAAAATACGATCAAAGTAAACCTTGAAAGCTTCTTTGAAAAGAGATTCTTTCGAAGAAAAGTAGTGTGCGACTCCCCCCTTCGAGAGTCCAGCCTCCTTCGCGATATCCTCCATGGTGACGTTGTGAAAACCGACCTCCGCTATCTTTCGAATGGTAGCATCGACAATTTGCGGCTTCCTGATGGTTTCCAGGGTTATGTTCTCAGCCATCGTTTTTCCTCGATCTGAAAACTATACGCGAAAGCACTTTATATTCGCATAGGCATGAGAAGTTTATGCTTTCTGACGATTTAAGGAGAATGAAAACAGCACCGGAGATTCAAGATACAGATTGAGCTTTATGGGCACCTCTCAAAACCGGTATTTACATTGATTCACAAATTGTAACTACCGGTTTGATGCACTGTGCACACAGCGACACGACGTCGCGCATGCCTGCGTGCACAGGATGTGAAAAACAACGCTGGCCAAGGGGATATCATATTAATATTTTCAGAAGTCCCCTCATATGACGATCTGCTTTATGCAGGCGACCCCCGGATAGCTTTCCTCCATCATGAAACAATTAGATGAACGCTTTAGGAAACTCAAAAATTTTTGTGTCAAAATCGGATTTACAACAGCTCTTACAATCTTCAGCGCTTATAAAAAACTTTAAAAGAACACCTGAATCGGCATGAGAATTGAGTAGTAAGCAATTCAATTCTCTTGATTCAAATCCGACTCATTGGATTAAAAACCGACTGGTCGGATTATTGCATATACCTCATTATTGTCAATTCTTTTTGTCAAAAATTTACTATGATGATTTCTCATTTACTGCCCGACACGTAGCTGATATCGACATGCCGAAAAATAGACTTCGCTGTTGTTATCTTGGAGAGATCCCTGTTGATCTCATGGTTTTCGCCGAGAACATGACCGTGGCCGATGAGCTTCGGATTCACCGTAATTTCCTTCTTCCCCGCCTCGATAGTTGCCATCCAGATGAGCGAGGGCTGGCCGTTCACATCGCTGTAGCCGGGCTCCCCCTCCTTTGCCTCCTCCCGGTAAAACTCATTGTAATCGAAGGAGGCATTGACTTCCAGATAGATGTCTATCCGCGCATTCATCATGCTCTGGGGAATCTGCCAGTAATGGGTGAACATCTCGCCGCTCGGCGTTGCGCCCGTTATGCTGTCCACGGGAGCTGCTTCCTTCTCCTTTTTTTTCACACCGTACCACACCGGAACAGATGAGGGGCGCTCATCCGCCATCATCCACTCACCGGTGCCTGCCTTCCCGGTGATGTATATCGTCCGCACCTCGCCGGTCTTCTTATTCTCAGCCCATATGGCATAGGTAGGATAGAGCTTCTTCAGGAAGAGACTCTTGTAGGCTTCAGCATTGAAGCCGACGGTTATCTTGAGATGGGGCTTCGATAAATCTATCTCCTGCTTGATCGCCTTGCTGCCGCAGGAGATGCAGAGCAGAAGAGAGACTCCTATCATAATACTCAATCGTTTCATACTGTTCTCCAATTGCATTGTTAATGTA
>CAZZCF010000330.1:0-2237 GCA_964652955.1 uncultured Leptospirales bacterium | reverse complement strand
CTTCCTGGGATGCTCGGAAGATAAAACGGAGCTTGCTTTTGTAAATGATGATGCATCAGATGGACCAATAAACTATATCGTCTGGACAGAAGACAGTGTTGAGTGGGCAAATGGAGATATCGGATATGACCTGGGAGATAAGACAGAGTCCAAAGAAGTAGACCATATAAGCAGCGACGTAAGTTGCCTGGTCAATGCAGGTGGTGGCTTTGTAACAGCGGCACCCTGGTTTGAAGATTCAAACTCTTCATCACTGACAATTGATGACGGCAGCTCAAATACCTATACATTGAGAGCCGCAGTAGCAAAGTAAAAAGATCACAATAGGTACATACCGATGCACCCCTATGGCGGGTGCATCGGTCTTATGCTCTGACACCTCACTATTATCAATAAATATATACATCTTTTAAATCCAAAGCTGGACACATTATGAATAACAAAAAGTATATCACCATTCTCATTCTGCTTTTATCAATAACAACCGCCATCGACAGCGCCCTCAGCGAGAAAAACTTCAAGTGGATGAAGATATCCGGCAACTGGGAGGCTGTAAAAGCGGATGATGGATGTTTTCACCTGACCGAGAGCAAGGCAAAAACCTATCCCTTCGGCTACAGCGAGCTGATAAACCTGAACTCAATCATCACCCTGAATCCGGTCGGTCAGTATTCGAAGATAACTTTCACCCTTGAAGCGGAAAATCCGGTCGACGACCCGGTTGAGATGATGTTCTTCTTCGCTGCAAAGGACTTCCGGAATTTCTATGCTTTCAGATTCAGGGGCAACAGTGAAAAGCTGAATACCCTGCGCTTCATACGATCGAAGGACAAGGATACGAGCCTCCCCCGGAAGGTGAAATGGAACTTCATCATCGAGGAGATCGCTTCTAAGGATTACGCGCTTGATTACCGGAAAAAGCACCGCTTCGAGATACGATTCGCGGGGAGATGGGTTCAGCTCAGAATCAACGGAAGGAAGGTCCTCTCGACTTCAACGGATAATCCCCTGAACAGCGGGAAAATCGGCTTCAGCAACCGCAATGCGACGCTGAAAATCGCCGATCTGAAAGTTTACAATGGAAGAAGAATTGTTTTCCGGGATGACTTCTCAGAAGATACCATCAAGAGATACGGTGTCAGAGTAAAACGAAAAAAAGACTAGAACGCCTCTCTTTACTTTATCAATCGCATAACCGAATCCGTACGCAATCGGTATATATTTTCAAGATTGCCGACATCCCCCTTGGAGAAGGCGCCTTCTATATCATTCATGATATCCGCTACTTGCCGCGAATCGGTAAGATTCGACGCGAGTATATTCTCAACCTCAACCTGCAGCTTCATGAGCCGTGAGATATCATCCTGAATGACACTCTGCACCCTCTCCTCTTTCGTGGCAAGTATCTCTCCGGTGATATTTTCTCCGATAAACTCATGGAGGACCTTCTTATTGTCAAATCGAACTTCATTTAATATCTGATCCGTATTTTCCGATCCTCGTGCCAGGTCCTCGTTGAGGCTCTTTATTCCCTCGTTG
This sequence comes from uncultured Leptospirales bacterium, assembly GCA_964652955.1. Classification (GTDB taxonomy): domain Bacteria; phylum Spirochaetota; class UBA4802; order UBA4802; family JAKQUI01; genus CAZZCF01. The sequence goes on along the minus strand of CAZZCF010000330.1, from coordinate 698 downwards.
ATAATCTGATTTCTTGTCAGTGAAGATTGTATCTCCTTTAGCTCTTTCTGTATCGTCTCCAATCGCGAGAGGAGCTTGTTTCTAATCTCAATTGAGTCAGCGCTGACTTCCCTGTTCTTTTTACCCTTCGACTCGCGATCGAGATTCCTCTCTGTGTTTATCCGCTTTGCAGAATTCAGAATCCCGTCAATCGTTATCTTCATCGCTGTACACTCCCTTGTACATATGTCACTATATTACACATCTTTTAGCATATGATATTGTTCACAATATGTCAAACATTTATTTTTATGAGACATAACATTTTTACAACAGGTATCTTTCTCCCCTGAAACAGAAAAAGCGCTCGAGGTGTCAGAGCACCGCGTCAATTGCCGGCGCGCCAGAGTAGTGCCGGTAATGAATTGTCGAGGTGTCAGAGCAATGATAATTACCCGACCTTTTCGGTAACCTTCTCCATTCTCAATGAAACGACCCGGGAAACGCCGGGCTCCTCCATGGTAATGCCGTAAATGGACTCCCCAATGCTCATCGTTTTCTTATTGTGCGAGACGATGATGAACTGCGTTGCCCGCGAAAACTCGCGGAGCAGTTTTAAAAAACGACCGATATTCTCTTCATCCAGTGCAGCGTCAATCTCATCAAGAAAACAGAAGGGTGATGGTTTTTCCAGGTATATAGCAAATAAAAGAGCTATT
>CAZZCF010000329.1:0-2300 GCA_964652955.1 uncultured Leptospirales bacterium | reverse complement strand
GGCATGAAAAGTACAGAACAAAAAATGCATAATGTATAGTTGAAAATTTGTCATCTCTTTTTCTTCATTTCTCACTTCTTTTCGATAGATTGAGTTTATCCTTCAATCGATAGCTGTGTCCCTTGATGTTTATCACGATCGAATGGTGCAGAAGCCGGTCGAGGATAGCTGTCACAATAACGGGATCCTCGAAGAGCTCCTGCCATTCATCAAAGGCCTTGTTCGAAGTGATTATCGTGCTTGAACGCTCATACCGATACGAGACAAACTGGAAGAAGAGATGACATTCTTCACGGCTCACCGGTGTGTATCCCACCTCATCAACAATCACCAGAGAGCTCTTGAGATAGCTCCTTCCGCGTCCAAGCCGTCCTTTCTCCTTGTCCGTCCTCAACTTTTCAATCAGATCTGCCATGGTGGTGAAGTAGATACTCACCCCGGCCTGGCATGCCTTCAGCGCCAGGGAGACGGCAAGATGGGTCTTGCCTACACCGGGAGGCCCGAGAAATATAATGTTTTCCTGCCTGGTGAGGAAGACGAGATCGAAAAGAGAGATAACCTTTCTCTGATCGAGGTCGGGATGAAAAGCGAAGTCATACTCATCGATGCTTTTCACGAAGGGCAGTCCTGCTGTGCGCAGAGCCGTCTCTACCCGCCGCTGTTCCTTGCAGGTTACCTCTTCCTCCAGAATCTCGTCAAGGAGCTGAAGGAAGCTCCTATCGTCATTCTCGAAGCGCTTCAGCTTGTCTCCAAGTGTCTGTTCTATGTGTCCAAGCTTTAACCGCTTTAGATTGTGCTGCACTCGCTCCAGGGTTATCGAACTCATATTACTCCTCCTCAACGATGCACATATATTCGTTTATAGAACGAACAGATACGGTTACCGTTTGAACAGCTGTCCCCACGATTCCCAGCGTCCGCTTCGCTTTTCCCTTCCGAAAAGGCCTGTTGTGATATTTTCGCTGGAGCTGGCTAATATCACCCCTGAGTGCCCGATAAAACCGCTCATCCTGTACCAGGAGGCCCTTTCCGTCGGGAACTCGATAGGAAACAAGCAATTCATCGTCCAGAAAGGCTCTCAGCATGCCGTCTTTGACCTTCAAGAGCACCGCTTTCCCAACCGTGCGGTGCGGCAGGACATAGGAATTCCCCTGATACACCACCGTGCAGTCCTTGCGAACCTTTCGGTATATTTTGAGAGAGGTGTCGTAGCGATGCTCCGGAAGGGGATGAAGTGAGGGATATTCACGCTCAAAGCGCCGGTCGATTCGCTCCCGGGTGGTTCCGTGAACCCGTGCATCCGTACGAGCGGTCCAGTCAGAAAGGTCCCTGTTGGCAGTTCCGATATCACGGTATCGGTACCCCCGCCAAAAATTCTCCCGCACGTAATGCATGGGCCGCTCCACTTTCCCCTTCACCCAGGCCGCGTAGGGAGGCGCAACAAGCGGTTGAAACCTGTAGTGTAGACAGAACGAGTAGAATTCCTTATTCCACTCGAGCTTCCCTGCAAGCTGCCGTATCAATACATTCTTCATCCGGTCATATAATATCTCTTCGGGTACTCCTCCGAAGTGCTCGAAGGCATGGATATGACAGTCAAGAAAACTCGTCATGTCGCGCCTTCGGATAAATTCATGATACGGCTTGCGGGAGTATCCCAGAATCATGGAAAAGAGAAAGATGGTTTCAACGGTCCTGCCGTGCTCATCAGCTACTTGAAATTCACCGAAATCTACCTGCGCCTGCTTCCCCGGCTCCGTTTCAAATCGAATGTACGCCTTGAGGGTCAGCTTCTCCTTTATCTCCCGAACCTTCTTCTTGACCAGATCATACCCGCCTGCATAGCCCATGAGCTTGAGACGATCATAAATCCATGTCGCCGTGTAGGCATCATCATCGAGCCAGGTTTCAATGATTGGATAATAAGGGGCAAGAATCGATGCGCGGTTGCTGCTATCATAGGGCTTGCGCTCAATATCGCCGGCAAGATACTTTACGACGGTGCGCCAGTTCAGCCCCGTCTGCCGGCAGATGGCATTCTTCGATAAGCCCTTCCGCTTAAGAACATATACATCCATGAGCTTCTCCTTCGATACCATGGTTTTCTCCCATACAAATAGTTCTGTACAGGAGTATGTATATGTTCTGTACTTTTTAAATCCCGTTTTCTCTGTATTAATTCGTTCCCATTAACAAAATAGCATGCGGTTTAACAGGATATCTACATGGACGTAACCGAACCACCCGGGTAATCAGGATGATTTTACTCGGTTGGCAAGCGAGAATGTCAAATGCCGATA
>CAZZCF010000328.1:0-2307 GCA_964652955.1 uncultured Leptospirales bacterium | reverse complement strand
CTTGCTCAAATCGCATACCTTTCCTCCGGAAACGCATATCATTAAAGAGGGTTCGAAAGGTACTTCTATGTACATCATTAAAAGGGGTACGGTAAAAATTACCCGAGCAGGAGCAGAGGGGGAAGAAGTGTTGATTGGCTATCATTACGCAGGTTCCTATTTCGGAGAATTCTCACTGATAGATAATCTGCCTCGATCCGCGAATGTGATAAGCATTGATGAAACAGACATTTTTCAGCTCACGAAAGATGAGTTTGATAAGCTCCTTTCAGAAAACGAGATAATTGCTCGAACTTTTTATAAAAATTGCCTGCAGGAAACATTTTCCCGATTCAGGGATACCGTCTCAAATTTTACCTTTTCCCAGCTGAATCTCAGAGAGAAGAGTGCGGTGCTCGATGAGATCAACAAAGATCTCTCTCTCGCGAAGAAGCTCCAGGGATACTTCATCAATACTGAATATCTTGAAAATGATCATAGTGCAGGAAAAGAGATCAAGCATTCTTATATCTATCAGCCGTGTATTGCCATTGGAGGAGATTTCCTGAATATCGTACAACCGGAGCGGAATTATATTTCAGTTATTATTGCCGATGTTCAGGGACACGGAATCACAGCAGCTCTTGCCACCGGTGTTCTGAAGAGCGCTTTCTCAATAATAATTCAGGAATTACACAAGAAACCTATTGAAATAATGAAGTTTCTGAACAGACATTGCTATGAGGTCATCTCGCAGCTCTTTGCAACCTGTTATTATGCTTCAATAAATACAGCGGATAAAAAAATAGTAATGTCAAAAGCGGGCCATCATCACCCTCTCTTCTGGAAGAGAACGCTCAATGACTTTGTGCCAATCGATTGCATGGGAACCGGACTTGGGATTATTGCAGATCCCAAATACGGCAAAGTTGAATTGACGTATGAACCGGGGGATAAAATTCTATTCTATACCGATGGTATCATCGAACAGATGAATGACCGGAAAGAGATGTTTTCAAAAAAACGGCTTGAGAATCGGGTAAGAGAATTTATTCTGAACGGTGAGAAAGAAATACTCAACAAGCTCTTTCAGGATTTAAAGAATTTCTCCAGGAGAGAGCAGTTCGATGATGATATTACCCTTCTCCTCTTCGAGTTTTGACGGGTTTCAGATCAGGCGTTTCCTTTTCCGCTCGTGTTTTTTTGCTTCTGCCTCGCAATATAGTTTAAATACAAACCCAGAAGATACGGTTTTTGTGAGGCGAATGCTTTTGCCTGCTGCAGAATCGCTTCCTCGGCATATTCGATGCTGTACCGCCATGTCTGATAATCAAAAGTGACTGAGCGTGCAAAGTACAACGGCTTTATCGCTTCAACAATCTCCTTCTTCTGACGCGCAGAACCCATATCAAATGCAAAGAGGAGTTGATAAATAATCTGAGTCCACATCAGAATATCAACATTGAAGAAATCCTGGTGAAACATATTATTTAAACGGCTAATGGTGTAATCATTCAGGTATCTTTTAAGGAGATTCTCCCGAAGGAAGTATTCCGCTCTCAGCTTCTCCTTTAATTCGCGAATGTCAATATGCAATCGCTGCGGCGAATCGAGCCTCTTAAAACCGAATTTGCGCTTGCTGTTCGGCCTCACGACCGGTGTTGATATCCACTCGGGCTGTATGGAGATGATCTTTTCGAAGAAAGTGGTCACGACCTGCGTAAACATCGGCCCCAGCTTCGGGGCGCTCGCTTTATGGATTTTCGAACCAAGGACGACTTCGCTGATCTTAAATTTTCCGATAACTGCATTCAGCGTCATAAAAATATCTATACCGTATTGTCGTGTTGTCGGATGCCATTTTTGCTGGAGCCAGTAATCGATAAGCATAGGTGAAAATCCGAATTCACCACCTATTGGCTGCCGTATATCCTCGCCCAGAAGTCCATAGAGGAGAGGGTAACAGATGTGGTTGGTTATCGTGCCGTCAAACTGATGACGGGCATACCGGGGGAGCGCATAGTCATAACCCTTTAGAATTGCTTCACCGAGAAACTTTATCCATTCGGGAGTTATCGATTTCAGATCAGCATCGACGACAATTGTCGCTTTCAAATCCGATTGTTTTCGCGCAAAGTGGAAGAGGTTCAGGAGATTATTCCCCTTCCCTCTGACGCCTTTCCTCGTACTGATGTACCACTTTGGCGTATTTGTCTCAGTAGACAGAAAAACACCCTTCGTATCATCCTCGCTATTATTATCTACATTTACAATGAGTGATCTGTAATTACAGAAATACTTTGTCAGCCCCTTGTCAACCTGCCTGGT
>CAZZCF010000327.1:0-2308 GCA_964652955.1 uncultured Leptospirales bacterium | reverse complement strand
GTATCCCTGTCCACAACATTGAACTGAATATGTGGTACCCCCATGTCGCACCAGGACCGCAGGTAGTTGATAAACTGCTTCTTGTTCTCCCCTTCCAGAAACTGGGGAAGGAATTTTTGATTCAGGAGCTGATTGAGGGGTGCAATCTTTGCGCAGGATTTCAAAACCGCAGTCGGCCCGTTGCTATCCCTGCCAATCATCGGCGACAGCGTAGCATCGGAAAAGGGCTCGCCGTCTTTCCTCCCGTCAGGGGTGGCAGGAGTGCCGGAAGCAAGGCCGTATGTCGCCGAAACGCCGCTTCCGTCCATTCTCCATTTCGCGCCGTGCTCATCGGTAAACTCCTGATAGACAGCTTCCGAACGCTCGTGAACCTCCCTGGCAAGGAGATCAACATAGTCATCGTCATTTCCGAACTTGGGTATCCGGGTTATGACCCGCTGGCGAAGATCCTCATGGCCCTCCCAGTTCTTGTCCAGGATCTCGATGAGCTCTTTCATGGTCAGTTCCCTGTCGTCAAAAACCAGCTTCTTTATCGCCGCAAGGGAATCGGCCACATTGGTCGGACCGACAATGATGTTATAGGCATTAATAGAAGATGTCGTGTATGCCCACTCCTTTGCATCCTGACCCCGCTCAATACAACCGTCAAGAAGAGCCGATAAAAAGGGCCGTGGCGCATATTTTCTGTAAAGTCCTCTGGAGGTGTTCTCCAGCTTTACAATCTTGTCCATGAAGAATCTGACCTGCTCGAGATATGCTTCAATAACATCCTCGATGCAGGTAAAGGTTTCAGGGTCAGGTGTTGGCGCACCGTATTGCTCGCCTGTTTTCGGATCAACTCCTTTGTGCAGCGCCCACCAGAGACACTTGGGAAGCACAAAATAGCCCGATGCGCGCCGTGCATTGTTGTTTTTCCCCGGAATATCAAGGTATACACATCCCATCACATTGTAATTTCGGGCGTCCTCCAGGGGGGTACCCCATTTATTTATGAGGGGAACAAGCACCTCATCGTTAAACAGGGAGGGGTAACCGCAACCGGTTCTTATGACATCAGTGGCTGCCGAAAGCAGTTCCTCAGGTGTATTCTTGTTAACACGGAGTGCAATGGTCGGCTGAAGGGTGTGAATTCCCCTGGCTGCTTCAAGGGTTATATAGGTCATATCGTTTGTGGCATCGTTTCCGTTCTCGTCAACACCACCCAGGGTGATTCCCTCGAGCTGCTGAACCCCTCCGTAGATGCCGGTGATCATGGGAGAGAACCACTCCCCCGACTCCTCGAATTTCAGAAGCAGGTACTGTACCAGCTCAATCGCTTCTTCTCTGGTAATCCTCCCTTCAGCCAGATCTTTCTGATAAAAGGGATTAAATAGAATATCAAACCTGCTCCCGAGGGTCAGGGTTGCAAATTCAATCTGCCCCTTGATCATGCTGATAAACCAGAAGAACTGAAGGGCTTCCTGCAGGGTTTCCGGCGGATTTTCAGGAACCCGGTCACAAATTCTGGCGATATCCTCAAGCTCCTTCTTCCTCCTGGGATTATCCTCCTTCGCCGCATCCTCCCGGGCTCGCTGCGCATATCTTCTGGCAAAATCGATTGCTGCATCCATGCAAATCAAAACGCCCCGAAGAAAATCATGCTGCTCAAGGTAATCATCAGGGATGGTGTCAATCACCTCCCGAAGCCTCTCCTCTGCCTCTTTTTTGATGCCTTTCAATCCTATCTTAAACAGCTTTTCATAATTTGGCACCGATCCCTCGTCCCAATGAGACCAGAGGAATGTTCCCTCGTACTTGAAGTATTTCTCAAGATCACCCTTGAAGGCATTCTTGCGCAGGTCACTCAAGGTTTTGCCATTCCAGTATTCAACGATCTTCTCCATCTCGGCGCGACCCTCATCATCCAGGATCTCGCGAGCATCATCCGAGTTCATTGCCCTCCACGGAGATTTCCAGTTTACCTCTATGGGATAATAAAGCTCATCCGGCGTTGCCCCCGAATGACCGACAATACGCTCGTGCGGCACAACATAAACGGGCAGATTCCCGAGTATATGCGCCATGGCCTTTGCCCGCCGCAGGACCATCGGTTCGCCTTCCGTCTCCTTGTACGATTCGGTCAAAAGGCGATTCCTCACGACATTCAACCGAATGCTTGTCCGATACATCCCTCGTACATTCTCATCACCTTCATAGCCCTGCCGAACATTTCTCGCCACCTTTATCGAGACGCTCTCCCTCAACATTCGAAGATCGTCGCTGAGATCCGGCCACGGCGTCTCAGTGCTTTTATTATTCAATACGGTAC
>CAZZCF010000326.1:0-2318 GCA_964652955.1 uncultured Leptospirales bacterium | reverse complement strand
TAAATTTAAATCCAATTTGAATCAGATCTATCCTGCAAATATTATTTATGGATATCTCTAAAACTCTTTCCACCATTTTAAACTGAGTTGATTGTCCCATTCCTGAGTAAAGGTACCTGCTCCATTACGCAAGGGTAAAAAAAACATTTCCGACATGCTTTTAGGGAGCCGGCAGAGACATCATCCGAAAAAAATTGATGCATTCCCCCCTGCAATACTTTCCATCGCGATGAAAAGTCGCAACTGTATATCCATTCACACTCTTTTTGTCAATAAAATAATGCTCAATATTTATATCACCTAAAATGCGAAAGTTGTAAACATACTCTCACATCATTTTCTTTGAAAAATGAGACACGTCAAAATGCTGATTGCATTGTGGAGAGGGGCGGATCATACTCAACTCTATTGAGATACAGCCCGAAAGGAGCCACTGTTGCCCCGCTGACATCACGATCCTTCATCTCGAGAACAGTACCTATATGATCGGGAGGCAGCTTTTTCCTGTACATATCGAGGATTGTTCCTATGATGATTCTGATCATGTTATGAAGGAACGCATTACCACGTATTCGAACGATAATCAACGAATCAATCGCTTTTATCTCGATATCGGTTATCCTCCGTACGGTATTACCATCAGCGGATCGCTTCCTGCAGAAAGAAGCAAAGTCCTTTTCCCCGATTAAATGCCTGGACGCAACAGAGAAGTATTCACAATCAAGCGGTTCACGAACCCAGAGCGCACGATACTGCATAAAGGGACTCCTCTGTGGATGATTATAAATTACATAGAGGTACTCGCGTTGCAGTGCACTAAAACGCGCGTGGAAACCGGCAGGACAGATAAAAGCGTTTCTTATCGATATATCCTTTTCGAGAATACCATTGAGCCCAATGCATACTCTCTGCAAATTGATATCACCGACCAGATCAAAATGTACTATCTGACCGAGAGCATGGACACCGGCATCGGTTCTCCCGGAAGCGACAACACGCACCTGTTCCCTGGTGAGAATACCAAGTGCCCGCTCAAGCTCACCCTGAATCGTCCTCCCGCTATTCTGTATCTGCCATCCATTAAATCCGGTGCCATCATACTGTATTTCCAATGCTACTCTTTGGGGGATGATGCTTCCGTTCGACCTGTTTCCTGATACCATTGTTCCAACAATTCGTTCATGCTATTATAGAGATCCCTCGTCATATCAATCAGCGCACCCGGCCGTGATTTTGATGCCTTACCAACACCGAAGAGCCTGCTCAAAAAACGTTTGGTCTTTTCAAAATTCTCAATTCGCTTGTTAATATCAGGCTCCTTCGCGCCAACCTTCAATGTGAGGATTGCGCACATGTAGAGAATACCCTCATACCCCCAGTTCTTGTCCGTATCCGGTCCGATATTTCCCGCTGCCTCAATAGACTCGCCGCCACTCTGGGCGAGTTCCAGTATACTAGGATAGAACGAATAGGCCTTCTTGTAGAAGAAATCAGATATCTTCCTATACGGTTTATCGGGCAATTCCTCTGCCAGATCACCGAAAAGCCAGGCAGCCCTGATTGAAGAAACAGCATTCTTAAAAGTGGGAGCGACCTCCTTCCGGCGAAAGGAGTAACAATCAACAGCAAGCAGATAGGATGCTGCACCGAGCTTGAGATTCCGATCGTCTTCAAAGCTAATATCACCAAAAAACTTTTTTATCGAGTTTATTCTCGATTGCGTTGTTGCCTTAATCTTTTCACTCTCCTGTGGCGTTATGGTAGAAAAATCCCTTGCATAGGCCGTATACAAACACCGGGGGCATACGGTGAGGAGATACGCGAGGGGATACACCTTCCCGAATTTGACATTTTTCTCATAGAGGCGGCGCAACTCATCAGTGAGCTTACCGGCAATCAATCTTCCCCCGCCAGTCAGCATCTCCTCACGATAAAACTCATAGGAACAGATAGGACACTTCGTTGGGTTTTTTTGACGGTATGATATTTTTTTCGCCTTCGTATCTTTTTGTTCCATTACACTATTCCTATCTCATTTCTGAAATCTGACGTTCGTACGGATTCCCGTGTCACTGTCAATAATCGCACGGAAGACAGACGTATTCCCAAATTGCTTCCTGATGCTCAAAACCACTGTAGTACGTCTAAAAAAAATAATCAATTATCTTTTCCGTGAAAAAGCGCAATCACGCATTGAAATCGTACGGATTCTCATTCACAACCGCATCCATCAAAATGTAGCCGAATCGCTGTGCTTGTCAACAATTCTCCTTAAGATTATATTCATACTTGACGATAAATAAAAAAAATGCACCCTG
>CAZZCF010000325.1:0-2329 GCA_964652955.1 uncultured Leptospirales bacterium | reverse complement strand
TAATTCATATTGGTGGCGCAAAGCACATTGATATTAAATCAGGGCTCGGTTTACTCGTCAGTTTTATTCGCATAGTCATCGAGCATTTTCATAATCTTATCGGGTTTTACCATGCCGTAAGTATCTTCATTTATCATAATAACAGGTGCAAGTCCGCACGCCCCGAGACATCTCACCTCCTGGAGAGTGAATAAACGGTCTTCAGTGGTTTCCCCAACTGTAATATGGAGCCCTCTCTCGATATTGCCGATAATCTTGCTTGCTCCCTGCACGTAACAGGCTGTTCCGAGGCATACTTTAATGACATATTTGCCTCTCGGTACCATAGTGAAAAAAGAATAAAATGAAACCACACCGAATATATCACTCGAGGGAATGTTCAATCCGAGTGATATATAATCGAGAACTGATGGTGCGAGGAATCCCAGTTTTTCCTGTACCTGCTGAAGAGCGGGGATGAGCCCTCCGCGAATAGTTCTGTATCGAGCGAGGATATCGTCTACTTCTTCTCGACAGTCGACGAGGTTTTCCTTATCAAGGAAACTATCGAAATCTCGCGTTATAATATAAGGACTTTCTAGTGGCATATCTTCACTCCATAGCGATTCAGCTTTGAAATTGTATTAAAAATCACTACTTGTTTCCCGTGAGAGGATTTCCGATGTCTCAAAACGGTACACCACTCTAGCCTGCGGACTTCCGGTAACAGATAAGACCGCAATCGAGGCATCGATCGGCTTCTTTTTTCGCCATCTCCTCCGTATATCCGGTTGCAATTTCATCATCACAATAAAACATATCATTTGAACAGTAGCTGGATATTGTCGTTTTATGAGGCATCAATGCTCTGTTTACCGAATTAACATCGACAATATCCTCAGTGTTTAAAATGCTCATATCAGAGGTGATTATCTTCTCCTGTGGCTCGATATCTTTTCCGGATAAATAGAGATGTGCAGCCCGAGCAATTCTTCTGCCTCTGCCAATTGATCTCACCACAGCGAGATTGTCATTCATAATACTGTTTTCACTGAGATTGAAAACATCTTCACTTCTCTGATCAGGAAACATCTTATATGATTCTATTGTTTTCCACCTGTTGCTTATCTGCCCGGAATCCTCGTTATCGTCCGTAGCGCTAACCAGTATCATATCAGAGAGCCTTCCCGTTGCGACAATGAGTGTGTCAGCCGGCATTGCAACCTTCTCTCCATCAGGTTTTACGAGCTCGATTCCCGTTACTTTCTCTCCCTCTCCAGTGATAGTGCTGATTGCCGTCGAGAAGAGAAAGATAACACCTTTCTCCTCCAAGTCGTCTATGTCAATCTCTCTTGAAATGAGATCTTCACGGGAGTACGGATAGATAATCGTAACCTCTTTCGCTCCATTTTTCATGCATACAGATGCTGCTTCAAGTGTTGAGTTACCGGCACCCACAATGTAAACGTTCTTACCGATATCGACCGATATCCCTTTTGAGCTGGCGACGAGAAAATCGAGTAACGCATAAACACCGGGAATTGCTGTTTCGAGATCGATATTCCCTCGTAATATTTTTCTGCTATCAATTCCTCCTGTTGAAAGTATCACCGCATTATATCCGTCATGTAATAGGGAGCTAATGGAAAAATCCTTACCGGCAATTTTGCCTGTTTCAGCCTGTACTCCTGCACCGAGAACGCTCTCGATTTCCCAGTCTATGATCTCCTCCGGCAATCGCGATTGCGGGATGACGTATCTGACAATTCCGCCGAGCTTGGGCATTGCCTCGAATATGGTCGGCGAGTGTCCGAGACAGGCCAGATAATAGGCCGTTGTTAATCCCTGAGCCCCACCACCAATGACGGCAACCTTTTTCCCTGTCGCCGGAGCTCTGAAGGGGTAAACCCGCTCTCCCGATTGCATCTCGTAATCCGCAACAAAGCGCTTCAGGTTGTTAATTGCAACAGGCTCGTCAACAAAATTTCTTCGACAATCCAGCTCACAGGGGGCGGGACATATCCTTCCGATAATGAGGGGGAGGGGGCACTTCTCCTTGATAATACGAACTGATTCGCGATAGTTGCCAAGCGATATCTGTTTGATATATGCCGGAATATCAATCCCGGTAGGACAGCGACGCTGACATGGCGTCGTGCACTCGTCAGTTCTGTAATCGCCGATCATTCTATTCGTTGTTGAAGTGAGATGGATGATATTTTTCGGACATATTTCGACACAGACGCCGCAGCCGGTGCACCGGTCTTTGTTGAAGACCGGCAGCCCGTTGTCGCTCATGGTGATGGCGCCGAAGGGGCAGGCGCGTGCACAGGTGCCAAGCCCGAGACAG
>CAZZCF010000324.1:0-2386 GCA_964652955.1 uncultured Leptospirales bacterium | reverse complement strand
GCATGAACAGCCTGAGTTGGTAAATAGCCTGATCCGTGATTTCATCAAAAAATAACAACGAGTATCACTCGCTCTACACCCGCGATTCTTTCAATAGTGAGAGAAGGAATAGTGAGCGGATAAATCAATTGTACAGAAGATCACCTTTTTCTGATAATCGGTGGCAGCTCTTTTAATTCCAGATGATTCCACCCCCGTGCAAGTATGAGTGCAGCCATCGTGGAGTAGTATTCGGCATTCTTGCCGGGGCACGCTATCTGCAGGAGTCCATGGAGCACAACCACTTCTATGAGCCGAAATGAATATTCAGTATTCTCAATATGCAGTGATATTTTTTCCCGGTATTTCAGTATCCGGGGTATGATGATGAGGGTGCCCACTCCCCAATCCAGCTCTCGTATTGCGACGGCGTTCTTGTATCTTTTCTTCGAAGTTCTCACCGTTCCCCTGGAGAAGATAAGCTTTCTGTCGGTCAATTGAAGCTGTTTCACGCATCGATAAATAAAGTCGAAAATGCTCCGCGGAACACCCGCGGCGAAGGAGCAGTTATTTTTGGAAAAGGGCACCTCTTTAATTCGACGTCTTCGCTTTTCAAGTACGGTGCCCGGTACGATTATCCAGCGATCGCTCTCATCGATCCAGTTTATCGGTATTACCTTTTGTTCACCTTTTTTATACTTCAATTTCCATTCCCGGCGAGACATAGACAATTTTATCGCTGTTGCTCTTCTTCTGATATTTCAGATGAGTGCCGTAAAATACCGTTTCTGCACTGGCCAGCATGAAACCTCTTTGCATTAATTCCTCCTCGCTCAGATGAATCGGTACCGGATCATCCGGCTCGCCATTCAGATCAAGGAGTATTATTGGAGAGCCGCTCTTTATAATCTCTTCCACATTCTCCGACCATTTCGTATCGGCGATATATGCAAAAATTGGAACGCTCTTCTCCTTCAGTATGAAGCCATAGGTTTCAGTGAAGTGCTCCATCCTGATCGGTACGAGTTGATACGAGCCTAATCGTATTTCTTTTTCAGGAAAAAGGCTGTTAAAAGCTATATGCTCTTCTATCCAGGAGATGCACGGATGTTCCCCTGAGAGTGCTCTGACCGTCAGATCAATTAAGAATTCCTTCCCTCCGTGAGGGGCGTACAGTTTTATCTCTTTTCTCTGATTGCCCTTCATCTCCTCCCAGAATAGACGCAGCGCCAGGAAGGGAAATCCGAAACTGTGATCGCCGTGAAAATGCGAGATATATATCTCTTCAATGCTGCTTATTGAAATGTTCTCCCTGAAAAGGGAGGCGATGATATCGGGAGGCGTTTCGACTAAAACGGTGTGATCAATCGTAAATGCATTGTAGGGAAGGCCATCATTTATTGCTCCGCCATTTCCCAGTATTGTTACCTTCATGAGCTGTCCATTTCCAGGAGATCGCTATCCCCGACATGAAAACGCTCCTTAAATTCGATGAACCGCGGCGGCATGAGAAAAATGAATCCTATCATTGCGGCGGCAAGTACCGCGTTTATCATCGAACCGGAGAGGAAATAGGCAATCCCGTTGATGAAAGAGGCAGCTTCAAGAAAGCTCCACTGCATAATCTTCGTTGTGTGATAAACAGTATATTTGCTGATAAGTGTATCATCCTGCTTAATCCTCTTTGACCTGATGGATTGTATGTAATAGCTCAGGGGGACAAGAAGTACGCAGATTGCAATTGCGATAGTATTCAACACTGAAACCGGATTATCTTTTGTGCTGTACATAAAAGCATAGAACAGGAAGAAGCCCGGCCCCCCCATGGTGGCAATGTAGATTATGCGGAGTAATCTGAGCTGTTTTTCCATAATGGTTACCTGTTATCGACATGATTTTCATTGAAATATACTCACCGCATCGATGCACCCTTACCACTGATCGATATCGACGGGACTGATAACGGTATACCTGATGCCCTGACGGGGCTGTGCCATCCAGTTTTCAACGGTTTCTCTCCATTCGAGATAGTGCGCTGTTTTCTTGTGTGCGGCAACAGCCTCTTCCGATTTGAAGACTTCATAGATGAGAAATTTTGACGGGTCATCAGCGTTCTGAAGCACATCGAATCTGAGATTCCCCGGTTCTTTTACAGTCCCCTTATGATTTTTAATGATTGCCTCAGAGAAGTCTTCTATATTCTCTTCCTTAACTACTACGTGCACACAGGTGACAATCATTGCGGGCCTCCTTTATTTTCTGTAAGTGCCGCCTTCAGATACATTCCGTTACAGTGGTATCCGTACGATGCGTTTTTTCACGACGATACTATCATCTCCACGATAGTCGATTTGCAGGGGAGATTGGAATCGATATCGTCAGCGCAGTATAGCAGCGTATACACTTT
>CAZZCF010000323.1:0-2387 GCA_964652955.1 uncultured Leptospirales bacterium | reverse complement strand
TCAATCAGATCCCGGGGAATGGCGGCGCAGTTGATGGCGAGAAACGGCCCGTCCCTCCGATCGCTGGCATTATGAATTGCCTGGGCGACCATTTCCTTGCCGGTTCCCGATTCCCCCACTATGAAGACATTCGACGGACTGGACGCGACGGTCTGGGCTATACGGATTGTCTCACGAATGGCGTCGCTTTCCCCCATGATGTCACCAAAGACATAGCGGGCCTGGGCGCCCACTACCTTGTGCACCATTTTGTGCAGGGTTCTGAGCTCCTTGAGCACCAGCATGCTCCCCGTTCTCTTCTTCTCGGTGTTGTAGATCGGCCTCAGGCTGACCAGGCAGCGTATTTTCCGAGGGGATTCCTGAAGGATCAATTCGTCATCCTGCAGTTCCTTGTTATTTCGAATCGAATCGATGATGATGCTGTTTTCTATCAGTGTTTCTATCCTAGAGTCCTTCATGGTGCTCAGGTTGACTCCCAGGATCTTCTCCGCTGCGGGATTTACGTGGGTTATGGTATTTTTATCGTCGAAAATGATCAACCCGGATGACATCGTCTCCATGGCCGATCTGAGATATTCATTCGCCACAAAGAGCCGTTCTGATTCATTTTTCAGCTTCATCTGGCTCTCGATGAATTGTGCGGCGGCAACGATCATACCAAGCGTATGCGGATGTTTCAGCGCCACTTCATACCGGGCTGTCAGATCGAGACATCCGATAATCTCTCCATCCTCGTCATGGATGGGCGCCGCGGCACACGTTGCCAGGTGAATCATTGTGCAGTAGTGTTCCTCGGCCATCATCTGATACGGCTTATCAAGGTAAAGAGCCATACATACGGCATTGGTGCCCGCATAATCTTCGTGAAAACTCCCGCCGACGACCGCATTTTTTAACACACAGTATTCCCAGATCGCTCCCTCACCGATTGCCCGAAGGATACGCCCATCCTTGTCGGTCAGGAACACGACCATTTCAAGATCTCGAACCAGCTCATACAATCCGTCAAGGAATGGATCGGTGGCACGGATGAGCTCAGTATGCTCTACAATAAGTGCTTCCGTTTCTTCCTGTGTTATCACGAAGGGACTCATCTCCGTATAAGGATCGACCCCCCGGGCAAAACACCGCATCCATGATTCCAGAATCTCGGCCCGAATAACCCCGTCCTTCGGGAGTGTCCCTGTTTTCATGAAGTGATTCCAGTCGCGATTCAACTTTTCCCTGTCGTGCACAGGTGTTCTTGAACTCATATGATGGAATCCTCGTTTAGAATCAGCGTTATTCCACAACGCCAGTATTGTTCTAGAAGCCCAGCTTGAATTTCATTCAGTTCGGTACAATGTATCACATTTATTTTACTATATTAGCACAAAAGGGGGTTGAAAGTGTATCCTGACAATCATCGAATCACTTTCTTGGCGTCTCCCGACGGATTAAGGATAAAGCGACATGTTCTGTCTCCCTTGCTGATACAGAGCTCTTCTTCACATTCGTATGAGATGTCCATTGCGGCCTGGGCGGCCCCTGCTGCAATGCCCGCAGACATGAGACACCGAGGAAATGATGACGTCTCCTTCGGGTGAAGCTCGCGGTATCCCTCTGCCTCCCACATATTGGGCGATTCCATGACAATTTCCGAGCTTTCCTCGTTATATTCCATAAATGTATATGACCCCCACCCCATGGCATGAGAGAGGTTCACATGGCTTTTAAATTGTTCAAAGCCGCCACCAAAATGCGGCCTGATTTTTTGCCCCGCCAGCAAACCTGACGAGAAACCGACCTCATATATCTGGCGCTTCGCCACGGGACCTAGCAGATCAATAAGGCGATCGGTAATATTCACCCACACAACATTTGAAAAGACAGTCCATCTCCTGTCAAATCCCCATATCTCGTCGTCTTTTTCGAGATGAAAAAACCCCTGGCCGATGAGTTGTTCATTCATACGTCACCCTCCTGAATTCTCCATATAGCATGTTTGTTTTTGAGATGTTATAGAAGAAAAGCAATTTCCGCACCAAAAGAAAGCGAGGGTTTCTCATTTATCGCAGGCTCGAAAATCTCGGTTAAGCTGAAGGAATTTAAAACCAGCAATGTATTGAAAATTCAGATTATTTTACACATCAAACATGTCTGCAAACAAAATGCACGTCTATAAAAACATCCGAATAGAAGTAAACTTTGAAGTATATTCAGACAGCATTCATGTAGCAAAATGATACAACTGTCTCATGATTCCCAGAAATTCTCTTTTCTCCCCATTTATCACATATAAAATTGAGGAATAAGTACAGCCACAATAAAAAACGGGCTTGTACGTAAAAGCACAAACCCTTGAAGTTATTAGCAAATTGGTGCCGGAGGTGGGAATCGAACCCACA
>CAZZCF010000322.1:0-2391 GCA_964652955.1 uncultured Leptospirales bacterium | reverse complement strand
CAAGATACTCTTAGAGAAAATTACCAAGGAGTGAGTATGAAAAGGATTGTACTGGTATTTCTCATAATGTCCTTCGCAGCCAGCCTTCATGCCTTTGACTGGAAGAGTGAGAACATTACGGTTATTGAAACCAAAAAGGATGATAATGTGATTACCGCTTCGCTCAAGGACAGCGAGGGTAATGCTTTCACGGTGATCTATAGCGAACTGAGCGATACAACCGCAGAGCTCATTATCAAACTCAAGAGCGACTTTTACAGCTGGAAGACCATGAAAATTTCTTCCATTAAGTTCGTTGTCTACCGGGACAGAATAGAGATAGCGATACTCCCCAGCACCTTCAACTGTTCCGGAACAGATATCATCCCCTATCTCCCGGCTGGTATGTTCTTCATCTATCGGGATGTGCTGGAATATAATTTCAGGATCACCAAGAACGATCTCTTCGTCCGAATCAAAGGGATGTGGAACACCGAAGAGGCCATTTGCAAAAAAATCATCGAGGCGATTAAAGATCCTCTTGCCTATATACGAAAGCGCGATCCCGAGTACTTCCTTGAGAAAATTGAAGAGTTCGAGAAGCTGCGATACGGAGTTATCATGCTTCACAATAAAGGTATCTTCGGCGGTTTTAATCTCATTAAGGGGAGTGTTATAAAGCGAATAGTAGCCATGAAGAAACAGAATCCGAAAATAACCGGCGATGAGATTAAAAAGCAGCTTGAAAAGGAAGGCCTTTCAGCCTCAAGCGGCGAGATATCTCTCATTATAAACGTTTATTTCAACGAGTTTGAGTAATTGCAACGATTACCGACCCCACCCTTCCGGTGGGGTCGGTTGTTTCACCGTCTGGATGCAATATAATCAAGGACTGTCCGTTTCACCTCCTCACAGGCATGCTCCGTTTCAGTATTATCAATCATCGCAATAAAGCTCATTTCCTTAATCGTGTGCTCATAGAGGGGATCATAATACTTTTTGAGCAGTATCCCGGTGAAGGCTGCCAGCTCACCCTCTCGAAGGAGCTCAACGAGCTGATGAACGGTATCCTTCCCAATTCTCGATTCCAGTGACCTAACAATGGGAATAATCTCCCGAGTATCGATGTCACCGGTGTATTCTCGTAAAATGATATCGATACGGCGATCAAGAGATGCGGTGATCAGGATAGCAGGTGAGCTATTGATGAGCTGCATAAATGACTTCGGGATGTGGAGGTTCCCAATTTTCCGCGATTCCCCTTCGCAGACAGCGAATGCTTCGTCTTTCAAGGTATTAATTCGATGGAGCAGCAAACTTTCGAAGAGCTTCTGGGTTCTCTGCCGTAAACCGATTCCACCGAACACCGAGCTGCGGTGGCCTGCCATCGCTTCAAGGTCAATCGCATTTTCAATCCGGCGGATTATCTCCGTTTTCCCCGTTCCGGTTAACCCTTGCAAAACAAACAGCTGCGGCATAGAATCAAGTCCATCGAGGGAGGAGACAACATATTGCCGATATCCCTTGTATCCGTTGCTCAACTTGTAGACATCGAAATCAAGTGATGAAAGCAGAGCAACCAGAGACGCCGAGCGCATCCCTCCCCTGAAGCAGTTGATGACAATCTCCCTCCCCTTAAACTCCCTGAATCGATTTACAATCGCACCAAGCTTTTTACCGACAAATTCGCTTCCACGAAAAATAGCCTCATCTCTTCCAAGAAGATGATACACCCTGCCAACTTCCTCCCGTTCACTGTCCTCAAAGAGCGGGATGTTCAACGAGCCCGGAATATGATCCTTTACATACTCTCCCGGAGATCGCACATCAATGAAAACAGGATCGTCAATCGTAAGGGCAGCGCTATATGGTATCTCCTTTATCTGCACTTTCACATCCTGTGCTTCCCTTTTAGAGAAGTCAAGTCGAAACGCACTGCACACAATGTTCCACCCGTAAAGGGCTGAAACGGAAGCCCTATATCGGCGCCCCCGGTTTCTCCCGAGTAAAAACCGCGAAGGCCGCTTACCCTGCATCTCACTGCGGAGCTCATCGAGCAGGTGAATCACTTCAGTGCTTTCCCCCGCAGACGCTGGTCTCGAAGCCATGAATACAGGGGGACCTCTAAAAATTATTAATATGACGCCCTCCCTGCCGGCTTTGCAACGAGCATAGTGCACACTGGCATGCGAAACATCGTGACGATGCGGGCTCAATTTCCGATAAAACCAGTATCTGCAGTGTGTGGATCAAGGTAAATACCGGTTCTTAGAGGTGCCCCTATTGCTCTATACGGAGACATTGCACGGATGTTCAAATCCGTCGATGCACCACGCGAGAGTGCCTCGTCCCTTCCGTGAGAAATATTCTCTGGAAAAATTTTTCACTTGTTCCGATAATCTATATATATTG
>CAZZCF010000321.1:0-2398 GCA_964652955.1 uncultured Leptospirales bacterium | reverse complement strand
CCAGCGGCGCAACGATGTTCGTTACGCTCGAGCCATGCTGTCATCACGGAATCACGCCGCCGTGCACCGAGGCTATTATAGCCGCCGGAATATCACGAGTTGTTGTATCTTGTCGGGACGATTGCGACGAAAGAGTTTGTGGAATGGGCATCGCACGGTCGCAGGAAGCAGGCTTGAAGGTTGAGACCGGCATCCTAAATGAAGAGGGACGTGAACTAATCGAACAATATGTAGTACAGCGTAAGAAAAAACGTGCATTTCTCTCGGCGAAATGGGCGCAGAGTCTCGACGGCCGAATCGCAACGAAAAGCGGCAAATCGAAATGGATAACGAACGAGCGCTCCCGCAAATACGCTCATCTTCTCCGCTCGCAGCACGGTGCGGTGGCTGTCGGCGCGAAAACAGCGATGTTGGACGACCCAGAACTCACGGTCAGGATGGTCAGGTCGCATCATACGCCCGCGAGGATAATTATCGCCGGCGACAGCAAGCTTCCGTCGAGTATAAAACTCCTTTCAGGTGGCCCGAGGACAATCGTGGTTCATAGCGACACCAATCCCGTATCTGGCGATGTTTTGGACAAAGTCGAATTTTTAAAAATCCCGAGCGGCCCACGCTTTTGGGAAAAATTGCTCCAAAAACTGCCCCACATGGACATCGGCTCGGTGCTACTTGAGGGCGGAAGCGAAACACTGACCTCCGCGTTTAAGGCCGGCGCCGTTGACCGCATCTATTGCTTTATCGCACCCAAGATAATCGGCGAGGGTATTGAGGCCATCGGAGACCTCGGGATAGACAAACTCGATAAATCGCTAAGACTCGATAACGTTCGAAGGCTAAAGCTCGGCGATGATGTTCTAATTACGGGTAGAATTAGGCGAACTTGACATAACGCAATTAGGAAGTATATTTAGCAAATAAGACTAGCTTAGAAGGTGCTTATGACGAGTAAGAAAATGACCGTTTATTATGGAGATTGAGTAATGAAAAGTAAGGGTGAAACGATGATAGAGAGAGCAGAAAGCCGGTTTTGGGCCTACAATGCTGATATTGATAATTCCGGTAAGGACTTGGTATTA
This sequence comes from uncultured Leptospirales bacterium, assembly GCA_964652955.1. Lineage (GTDB taxonomy): Bacteria > Spirochaetota > UBA4802 > UBA4802 > JAKQUI01 > CAZZCF01. The sequence goes on along the minus strand of CAZZCF010000321.1, from coordinate 1,319 downwards.
TTGGATAATGTGCAATTTATCTATGAATTATCTTTAGCGGAGTTGGAACTTAGAGCATTAGGAATTGACTTTATTGTTACTAATGGGTTAAGAAGATTACAGATGTTGAGTGATTCGGAAGAAAATAAAGAATTGGTAAAGAAAAGAGGGTCTTATTTTAAAAGTGCCAACGGCGAATATACTGACTATTTTCATATAATCCAGAAAAATCGAACTCGTTCTGTAAATCAATATCTGACTCACTGGATATATCCATATAAGGGGAAATTCCACCCGCAAATGATACGGGCGCTACTTAATATAATAGGTTTAGAAGACGGCGACACCGTTTTCGAACCTTTTGCCGGTAGTGGCACAACGGCACTCGAAGCTCAATTATTGGGTATAAATTTTGTGGGAATAGATATTTCTCCACTTTGTGTTATACAGGGAAGGGTAAAAACTGAATCCATTTACGTCCTGGATGAGATTTTGAGGATAAAAGATGAAGTCGTTCTTAAAGCTGTTCCAAATCTATTTTCTCACGAAACAAATTACTATAAACTCATTGAAAATCTGAGCGTCGATGAGAGGGTGGAAAATTTTTACAAGATGGCACGGCTTCTAGCAGTAAGCGATAATTCGAGAAGGAAAAAGGATTTCAAAACCTCTTTTATCAAAAATCTGAATCTGATGATAGATTCATTAAAAGACTTCTTAGAAGTAAAAGAAAGACTGGACTTAAAATTTGGAAATGTAAAAACCGAGATTGGTGATTCAAGGGATATTCAATTAGCCGATAACTCCGTTGATGGTATAATAACATCTTCACCATACTCGATTGCCCTCGATTATGTTCAAAACGATATACACGCACTCGAAGATTTGGGGTTTAACGTATCAAAGTTGAGAGATGCTTTTATTGGTGTTAGAGGTAGCGGAAAAAGTAAAATTGAATTATACAATGAAGATATGAAAGAATCCTACGCTGAAATGTATAGAGTTCTTAAACCCAATAAATACGCAGTTATAGTTATTGGAAATGCGACTTATCAGGGTAAAGAAGTTAAGACGGTAGAATTTACTATTGAGTATATGGAAAGTTTAGGATTCAAATTGGTCAGAAATGTAGATAAAATAATTTTTGGTCTTTATAATGTAATGAAGAAGGAAAATATTTTGATATTTAAAAAGTGGTGAAAAAATGAAACTTATATGTTAAAACTGCAAAAACAACAAGGGTTTTACAGCTGAATATCTTTATTCCTGCAAGGTGGATGGTAAAGGGAATAAATTGAGCCCGAGGAAATAGTAGATGAACGAGTATACAAATGTGAAGA
>CAZZCF010000320.1:0-2425 GCA_964652955.1 uncultured Leptospirales bacterium | reverse complement strand
GTGCCGCCTTCTCAAACAGCTCGGGACAATAACAGAGAAGAATAACAAGATCGCGATACCCGCGCGTTAGAAAGCTCTCTTCCCTGTTTTTGATATTAATACCATTATCGGAAACATCTCGCTTTTTAAGAAACTTTATAAAATCTGCACGGATAGCGTTTTCATCGATTTCGAGAAGTGAGCTGATCTTTTTCAGATATACACTTCTCTCTGTTTCGAACTCAAGTTCCTTTATAACCGAAAATAAGTCGACGAGCACCCGGAATCGATCTTTGGATGAATGCTTCAATACGATCTGACGAATCTTGAAATCAACCGGATTTACTGCGCTGTCAACTATCGTCATAAATTCACGAATGCCCCTCTTCTTGATATATTCAAAAGGATCATCCTCAGGAAGTATAGCAACTCTCACGTCGAGATTCCTCTCTTTGAGAACGTCCAGAGACCTCAGGGATGCCTGCACTCCGGCAGAATCAGCATCAAAAAGGAGTATAATCTCATTAACGTGCCGTGAGAGCAGGGCAACCTGTTCCCCTGTCAGTGCTGTGCCGAGTGGAGCGACAACATTCCTGATTTCTGCTTGATGACATCCGATTACATCGAGGTAGCCCTCAACAATTATTGCTCGCTTCAAATCAATGATATGCCGTTTCGCCAGGGAAAAGCCGTAGAGAATTGATCTTTTCTGGAATATTACAGATTCGGGTGAGTTCAAATACTTCGGTTCTCCATCCCCCAGAATTCTTCCACCAAAACCGACAATATTTTCCCCGGGCGCCAGAATGGGGAATATTATTCGCTTCCTGAACCTGTCATAATAGTGCTTTCCCCTCTCCTTTTCACTCATGCCGAGAAGGCCTATTTGGGCAGCTGCTGGCAGAGAAAGGTTCTGACTCTTCATTCGATCGGTTAAGTAATTCCATGATTCAGGTGCATAACCTATTTTAAACTCATCTATGCTCTCTCTGTGAACACCTCTCTCAGCGAGATACTGAAGCGCACCCTTTCCTTCATGAGCATGCAGCGTCGAAATGAATACAGAATTAGCAAAACGATTCAATTCATAAAGCTTAGCAATATCCGATTTATGCTCGCTCCCCTCCTCCGGAACCTCTATGCCGACTATTTTCCCGACAAATCGTACGCTTTCAGGGAAATTCAATCCCTCGATTTTCGAAATAAAGGTGAATATATTGCCCCCCTCCTGGCAGCCGAAACAGTGAAAAATCCTTTTTTCCGGAGAAACCGTAAAGGAGGGAGTATTATCCTTATGGAAGGGGCACAAACCAACATAATTATTCCCTCTTTTCTTCAAAGAGGGAATATATCGTTTAATTATCTCCTCAATCTGTGCTCTTTCTCTGATTAAGTTAATAGTGTCTCTTGGAATAATCAATGTTTATCACACGAATGAATATTGGCACCTCACCTCCACGCGATACAGTGGCATATCGTCTGGAGTGATATTACAAAATCACAACCGCTCTAATTTTTGATTCAAAAGCTGCTTGACCACGTTTCCATCGGCACGACCTTTCAGTTCATTCATAAGCAACCCCATCAATTTGCCGAAATCCCTTTTCGTAACCTCTCCTAAATCAGCAATCTTTGCATTAATAATGGTATCAATTTCACCCTCGTCCAGCTGCTTCGGCAGATATTTTTCTATGATATCGAGTTCTGTACGTTCCCTCTCGGCGAGATCGGTTCTACCCGCCTTCTGGTACTCTTCTATCGCCTCCTTTCTCTTTTTTGCAGCCCGATGAATTATGTCGAGTACAGCATCATCGGAAAGCTCAGTGGTGACCTTCCCTTTTTCATACATGATGTCGGATTTAAGCATTCGCAAGGTACGGAGCGTGTCGTCATCCTTTTTCTTAAGTGCTTCTTTAATCGCAGAATCAATTCCTGCCAGCAATGCCATTCATTTTTCCTGAAAGAGAGAGATATCCTCGGCGCATCGCAATCGGATTAAAACCCAACAAACCGTTATTACAAGTTGCGGGAGACAGTATATACCTTGAACACATTAACATATTCTGGATATATCAAATTACTCAATTGGTGGTGACTATTGAGACATTATCGTGATATAAAGAAATATATAGTAGAAATTTGTAGGCTCACCACAATAAATAACAGATTGCCGATCACACGCTAAAAACTATTCTACCCTTTTTCCACCCTTCGACAAAAAAAACATTAATAATTCCAAAAAACAGCCTTATATAATTATAATAGGAAAGGTGAAAAGTGTCAACCGTTAAGGCAAAAAATCCTTTCTTTTAACAATTTTTTTTGTATATAAATTAATTTTGCAACTGTTAGAGGCAGTTGATGAATACAGAGATATCCCCAAGCCTATTGGCAAGTGGCAATATGTATAGAAATAATACAAGAAATAAAATTTTTATTGCCATTT
>CAZZCF010000319.1:0-2447 GCA_964652955.1 uncultured Leptospirales bacterium | reverse complement strand
CGTTCTCTTTGTACCCAAAAGAAGCGCCATTTCACCGAACACCGAACCGGTTTCATTTAATGAAACGACTTTATTACCCTTTATATATACATCAATCGTACCCGACTGAAGAATGTACATCTCCTCACCAACGGTTTCCTCCTCACAGATAATCGAGTCCTTCGGAAACTCTATTAATTTATCAGAGAGAGCAACCTCCGAGTTTATCCTTGATTGTTCTGAAGCTCTTCCGAAGGCTTCACCCCGTTTAAATGTCAAGCTCGTCTCATAGGTGGTAATAATATCTTTGAGCCAGGGCAACCTCCGCTTGTCGTACTCTTTTTTCAATCGAAGTATAATTCGATAATACTCCAGTGCGATTTCTTTTACCCGATCATCGCCGCTCTTCATCCCTTTAAGGTTACGGTCGATAATCTGATTGCTTAAAAAAACCTGCTTCGCAATTACCATTGAAACATTGAGAATAAATGAGTAAGAATACAGACTGGAGAGGAACTTGTCAATCGGTAGTCGCTTTATTATGGAATTCTTATTGGTTACCGCTGTTTCAAGGCGATTGGATCCGATCTCAAGAAACCTGTTCAGAAGAATTTCTGTTGAGCCGATAATTAAATTCTTTCCCTTTATTGCATATTTATCGCCTTCCGATATGAAAAAATACACTTCCCCTTTTTCAAGAAAAAAGGCTTCATCCGGTTTGGACTGAGCTGAAAAGAGCTGTATAAAGTCTCCCATGATTATAGAACTTTCTTAATTACCTCAAGGAGTTCTTCTTTCTCAAAGGGTTTCTGTACAAAAGCTCGTGCCCGTATACCGCCGTCATCCATTTTCAGCGTCTTTTCACTCAATGCTGATACGACAACAATTCTCGCATCGGGATCAATATCAGTTATTTCAGAAACTGCTTTCAGACCATCCTTCCCCCACATGGTAACGTCCATTGTTACAAAATCAGGTTTCAATTCCCTGTACTTAACAAGAGCATCCTGACCATTATCGACCTCAGCAACAATCTCATGACCTCCATACTCCAGGCACTCCCTGATTATTCTCCTCATGAACTTAGAATCATCAACTATCATTCCACGTGCCATTGTTCAATCACCTTGTACCCGAATAATTCATGAGAAGAATACATTAAAGCATAAAAAATAATTATATAAATTAAACGCCATCAAACAACTCATTAACAAAAAAAAATTCATTGTAAAGCCGTTTCCCGGTTCCTGACAGGGAAAAAGTGATCACTCGCTGATCTTATCTACCCTCCCCCTGCAGGCTTCATGCAGGAAATTTCAGAATCCTCTTCTATCTTCTTCCATATTCCAATTCTATCCCCGTTCAAAAAATATGCATTATAAGCTATACGCTTCATGCCCAGCGATTTCAATATCTTTCTGAGCCTCGTTCCGGATGCAATCTCAACAGGTATTCCCCGCTCACGATTGTAATTATGAAACGACAGTTCCCTGTCAAGACCGGAGTACAATTTCACTGTCACTGTAATTTTATTCCCGTTTCCCATAATTCAGCATCTGCAACATGTTTAAATATCACATACCATTCCCATAGAAACCGCTTTCTGATCATCTACTTATTTCAATGGTGCCTCATTCCATAGAATCATCAGTATCATTGTAGCCACAGCCCTCATAAGGACTCGGATTCCCCTTCCTGTCTAAATGCTTCACATTATCATAATATGGAAAATCCCGACACATCCGGGGTCTTATTTCATAAATAGTGCACGTCGGTATTCCCTTTTCGTCATGAGAAAAGTGCTTACAGCGATAGTGATATGGCAAATCTTCTTGTGGATTTTCATATTTGAATTCGAGCATTGGATATATTAAATATATCTCAGAAAAACGCGGATCGATCGATGCCGACCGTTTCCAGAATTCATATGCTCTTTGAAGCATTTCCGGTGATTCACCAAGCCGCACATCCTGGCAGCAGTAACCTCTCCTTTTTCATCGACCCATTTTATTTTCCCAAAACCATCATCATAGAACTTAAAGAAAGGACGAAACGATAAATGATGATCAGCAATTACCAAAAATCATCTTTGCGTGGACATAACAGGAATATTTCAAATGTCAATCAACTCAATCAGGATACCATCTGCTCTTTTCACAAAGCAGAGAATACCATTTGACCATCTCTCATCAGCTTGTTCTATAACCACGCAGGAGAACATCCATAAGCATAATTTATACTACAGATCACCCCTCAACTACTTTCATTGCAAGAAATTTATTGACTGTTGAATGAAATTTTATATCTCTATATATTATAATCATGCTCTTCCCAATAAAATGTATGACATTCTGAAAAGGATATCCGTCGTGATGATTCCAGTATTTACATTTTTTACTGTTTATGCTTTCCTCTGCACGTAACGGAATATGTATTCAAGGCGTATTCATTATGAACGAGAAACTATA
>CAZZCF010000318.1:0-2471 GCA_964652955.1 uncultured Leptospirales bacterium | reverse complement strand
AGAGTACGATAAATCGTTAAACCACTATTATCAGGCTCTCAGGTTCAAATCCCTTGAATTCAACAAGGACGATGTGATATATTATGAAATAGCACAGGTATACAAGAAGCTCAATCTCACGGTAAACTATCGCCGCACGCTCGAAACTGCCTATTCACTGAATCCGAACAAGTATGAATATTCACTGGAGCTCGGCAACTCGCTCTATCGCACCGGTGAGAAGAAAAAAGCGATCTATCATCTTGAAAGATACATTAATGAACAAGGCGACAGCGCCGACCCGGATCTCTTCCTCAAAATAGGGAATCTCAACGAGGACATCGGGCGATACCTTGAAACGGTTAAATACTATAGAAAATATCTCGAAAAAAAACCTGATGACGCGCATATACACTTCGCCCTCGGCTATCTCGGATATAAAAGAACCGGAAACTATCCCCTCGCTCTGGAATCGTTTCAGAAGTCACTTGAACTCCTTCCCCGGGAAGACATCTTGAGACGATCGAAAGCAAATGAGTTCATGGCTGATATATACCGAAAGGAACTTGACTATAAACGGGCAGCGGAACTCTACCGGAAAACGATCAGCTATCAGGATGAGATACTATCCGACATCGACAAGAAGAAAAAAGATATCCTCAAGATCAGGGATCAGATAGCCCAACTGAAATCATCGCTCATCAAACGACAGGATTTCAATACCTTCAGTGAGTACGAGCTTGAAACAGACGAGAAGGGAAAACTAGAGCAGGAGAACAAGGAGAAGAACTATGAGTTCAAGAAGTTAAATGCAGGAAGGGTAAGATGGAATCTTGCAGAAGCATATGAAAGACAGGGTAAGCTCACTGAAGCAATCCAATACTATCGGGAGGCGATCACTCACGACTATCAATCGGTAAAGGCACGGGAAAAGATCGTAAAATTAAAGTTGAAAATTCAACGAGGATACTGAAAGATTGCCTATCACAGGAAAAGGGGCTCGTTATGTCAGGTCATTCCAAATGGGCAAATATTAAACACAAAAAAGCGGCAGCTGATGCGAGAAAGGGACGTGTTTTTTCAAAGATCATCCGTGAAATTACCGTTGCAGCACGCATCGGCGGCGAAGATATGAACTCGAATACTCGATTGCGAGCTGCCGTTCTCAAAGCTCGTGAGAACAATATGCCCAACGATAATATCGAACGTGCGATAAAAAAGGGAACCGGAGCTCTTGATGGTGAGTCATTTGAAGAGGTAACCTACGAAGGGTATGGTCCCGGCGGCGTCGCGATCATGGTTGATTGCCTCACCGATAACAGAAAGAGAACCACACCGGAGATTCGAAATATTTTCAGCAAGAACGGCGGTAATCTCGGTGAAAGCGGTTGTGTTGCCTACAACTTCGATCGAAAGGGGATGATTCTTATCGAAGGGGATCAGAGCACCGAAGAGGAGATTATGGAATTGCTCATCGACTACGACATAGAGGATATACGGCAAGAGGAAGAAACTATTGAGGTTATCACCCTTCCCGAAGGCTACATGGACGTGCACGAGGTCCTCAGGGAGAGAGGAGTAACCCTCTCACTGAGTGAGATAACCTTCATCCCGAAAAGCACCATTCCCATAGACGAAAAAAAAGCAATACAGTGCCTGAAGCTCATCGAACAACTGGAAGATCATGATGATGTTCAGAATGTCTATTCCAATTATGACATCCCGGATGAAGTGATGGTCAGAATGAGTGAGGAATAGTGAGAATCTTAGGAATTGATCCGGGATACAGCATCATAGGGTGGGCGGTTATCGAGAGCAACTTAGAACTAGTATCATTTGGAACAGTTCAACCCCCTTCTTATCTGGCTCTGAATGATAAACTCGTAGCCATACACGATGAAATAAAAGAGCTCATTCAACGGTATACCCCCGATTGTGCTGCAATAGAAAAAATCTACTTCTCACGAAATACAAAAACCGCTATGGATGTTGCTAAGTGTATTGGTGTTATTTCGCTTACCATAAAAATGGCTAATATCGAAATTCAGGAGTACAATCCGACTCAGATAAAACATACTATAACCGGTTACGGGAAAGCAGATAAAAACCAGATTCAGAAAATGATCACCAAGATATACAATATTAATACTATTCCGGAGCCGGACGATGCGGCAGATGCCATTGCAATAGCAACGTGCCATTCACTCAATATGAGCGTATCGCTCAATAAATAGGAACCGGTACTACCATCACAGAGAGGGGTGAGGAACCGCTCACTCAGGATTAATAACAGAATGATCGCGAAACTCAAGGGAAGAATAGAGCACCTCAAACCGACCGATTGTATCATCGATGTCAACGGTGTCGGATACAACCTGACGATACCTCTCTCAACCTATGAAGGCATTCAAGAACTCAACGAGACCTCACTTCATGTCTTTACGTATCATAGGGAAGATCAATTTAAGCTCTTCGGTTTTCTCACTCTGGAA
>CAZZCF010000317.1:0-2502 GCA_964652955.1 uncultured Leptospirales bacterium | reverse complement strand
CATCCCGGTAATGTATAGAGCGGCTCAAACTAATCTCATTTGTATTCCTGTATTGTTCCACGTGGAACATTAAGCCATCTTTCTCTGTTTCGATTCTATGTGAATAATCAAAATAGATACGTCTGACGGATCAACACCCGATATTCTCATCGCCTGTCCGATTGTCTGAGGTCTAAAACTCAGCAGCTTTTCTCTCGCCTCATTTTTTAATCCCTTTATCTCTCTATAATCGATATTTTCGGGAATATATCTCTCCTCCATAAGGGTAAGTTTCTTTATCTTTTCCAGATCTTTTCGAATGTACCCTTCATACTTAATCTCCATCTCAACAATCCTGGCGAGATCATCCTCAATCCTCTCCGAGAACAATTCAATCACATCGTCAATGTTTATTTCCGGTCTCTTGAGGAGCTTTTTCATCTTAACCTTTCCAGTAATATTAATTTCCTTACCCTTTCCGTGCAAAGCATTTTTAATGCTCTCATCAATTACGACCGTCTTATTCGAGAACTCCCTGATATACCTGTTTATTGTATCATATTTTTGAATCATCTTCTCGAAAGTTTCTTCGCTTACTAATCCATTCTCGTAACCATACTTCATAAGCCTCTGATCCGCATTATCCTGGCGCAGCAACAACCTATGCTCCGCTCTCGATGTAAACATCCGATACGGTTCATCTACTCCCTTGGTTACAAGATCATCAATCAATACCCCAATATATGCCTCTGATCGCTTCAGTACAATTGGGCTCTTCCCCTTAAGGCTTCTCACTGCATTAATGCCTGCAATTAGGCCCTGTCCTGCTGCCTCCTCATACCCTGATGTACCATTTATCTGACCGGCATGATAGAGACCGGAAATCCTCTTTGTTTCCAGTGATGATTTCACTTCCCGTGGCGGTACGAAATCATACTCGACCGCATAAGCAGGCCGCATAACCTTCACGTCCTCAAGTCCGGGTATTGTTTTAATCATCTCAAGCTGTACGTCTTCAGGCAGTGAACTTGAAAAACCATTCACATAGTATTCATTCGTATACATCCCCTCAGGCTCAAGAAAGAGCTGATGCCGCGGTTTATCGGAAAACCGCACAACTTTATCCTCGATTGACGGACAATAACGTGGCCCGACACCTCTGATCTTACCAGAAAAGAGTGGTGAACGCGAGATGTTGCTTCTTATTATCTCGTGAGTTTTTTCAGTTGTATAGGTAATCCAGCACGGTATCTGCTGACACTCAATCGATTCTGTTTCATACGAAAAGGGAATGGGAACACTGTCCGGATGCTGAATCTCACACTTACTGAAATCAATTGAATCTCCAATCACTCGAGGAGGAGTACCAGTTTTCAGTCGCATAACCGGAAAGCCGATTTCACGTAATGAATCGGAAAGCCCTTCTGAGGAAAAATCACCAAGCCGTCCGCACCGCTCATTATATTCACCGATATGAATCAATCCTTTTAAAAAAGTACCCGTACAGAGTATAACCGCCCTCGCATGATGTTCCTGCTCACGAACGGTTATTATCCCCTCCACTCGTGAATTATTTACTATAATTTTTTCAGCAATATCCTGTATCACAGTAAGATTTTTCTGATACTCAAGGACCATCTTCATCCTGAACTGATATCCCTTCTTATCCGCCTGTGCTCTCGGTGCCCATACGGCCGGTCCCTTGCTCCGATTCAACATTTTGAAATGAATCCCCGTTGCATCTATATTTTTGGCCATTTCTCCACCAAGTGCATCTATCTCCTTGACAAGATGTCCCTTTGCCAGCCCACCTATTGCAGGATTGCAACTCATCTGACAAATAGTATCAACATTGCCCGTTACCAACAGGGTATTACAACCCATGCGTGCAGACGCAAGCGCAGCTTCCAATCCTGCATGTCCACCACCAACAACAATTATATCAAATCTCCTTATCATAGTACTTCCTGTATATACAATTATTTCAAAAGCTCATAGAGCAATTCACCTGAAGATACATTTACTCCATTACTATTTACAGTATACTACCAGTTTCAAAAACCAGATATCCTTAAAGTCAATTCCTTTTTACAATTTCCGCTAATTGAAGAATATATTAATAAACAATCCCATAACCCGAAAAGTAATCGAACGACCACTTCAATAATCTTCTCACTTTCCAAGGTTGTTTGATCCTAAATTTATAAAATATGATACTCCCATTTCAATCACTATTATCCATTTTAAACAACAACAAATATACAGTATAGCAGTGATAGAAAAACAGTAGTGAATTTCACTTCCGTGACGAATATTTGCAATTACCGTAGTCAAATAGAAATTTAATTGATTTATATTTCACTCTATAATAAAGGTTATCAATAAAATGGAAAATCTCAACTCGTGCTGAATAAAACAGTTTATATTCCCGCAATGCGAATTATAAAACACATACCCCCCATTGATGGTCAACCGGCATATGCATCCCATCACCCCTCACCGGAGGAAAGCGTATGAAAACGA
>CAZZCF010000316.1:0-2505 GCA_964652955.1 uncultured Leptospirales bacterium | reverse complement strand
GTAAATGGTTTTTCCAGGTATTTACACCCGGTGATTTCAAGAAAGCTCTGGGTCTCGCGCCCGAGCACGTCTCCAGTGATGAAGAGCACCCGCTCAACAAGATCCGGGTGATTTTTTTGAATGTAGGTATAAAGAGTCTTACCGCCCATGCCTGACATTTTCATGTCAGAAATTATCACGTCAAAACTCTCCTGATTTAAGAGTTCAATAGCGCCTTCTCCACTTCCACATTCCCGCACATAGTATCCCTCTGAAACCAGAACCGTCAATATAAATTTCCTCAGCAGCTCTTCATCATCCACAAGAAGGATTGATAAACTGCCCTCGAGTTTTTCATGGTCGATAGTATCAGACTTTGCAGTATCCATCACTTTTGCAAAGACGGGAATTCTGATTATGAACTTCGTACCATTTCCCGATTCGCTTTCCACCATTATCTCACCATCATGCTCGTCTATTATGCCGAAGGCTACACTCAGGCCGAGCCCCGTTCCCTTACCGACACCCTTTGTCGTAAAGAAGGGGTCGAAAATCTTATTGAGATGCTCATCCGGAATACCGGGACCATTATCTTCAAACACAATGTGTATTGAATCCCTTTCCACATACGTGCGTATTCTAAGTATTCCTCCGCTTTTTTCAAGTAGCGCATGATGTGCATTATTGATGAGATTGATAAAGACCTGCTGCAGTTGATATGGATCAGCATATGTAAGGGGGAGATCGTTTGATAGTATTATCTCTGAATGGACATCATCGACACCGAGCTCATACTCCCTGAGCTTATGCGACTCCTCAATCACATCATTGACATTGATCATCTTTTTTTCAGGAGCATGTTTGCGTGCAAACGCCAACAGAGATTGAACGATTTTCGAGCTTCTGATCGCTTCCCTGAATATTGCATTGAGACCCTGCTTTACTCCCTCGGGCACTTCCTGCTTAACAAGCAACTCCGAAAACCCAACGATGGTGGTGAGAGGATTGTTCAACTCATGGGCGACTCCGGAAAGAATTTCTCCCAGGCTCGAAAGCTTTTCGGCCTGTATGAACTGTTCCTGCATTTTCTTTTTTTCGGTGATATCCCTGAGAACACCCGTGATACCGACAGGATTCTCGTCATGATAGATCAGCCGACTCGACGATTCAACAGGAACCGTTGTCCCATCCTTATCAATCAGTCTATATTGAAGTGATTCATAGTCTTCTTTCATGATTCCCTCGATCCGCTCCAGAACTAACGGCAGATCGTCCGGATGAATATATTGCGCAAAATTACTTCCTATCAATTCATCAGTTTTGTACAAGAATAACCTCTCAAACACCGGACTTACATAGGTAATATTGCCTGATAAATCCATGCTGTAGATCGCGTCATTGATATCTTCTATCAGAGATCTGTACTTCTGTTCGCTCTCTTTAAGGGATTCCTCTACCTTCATTTTTTTAATAGAAGTTCCTATTTCCCTTCCAATTGTTACTAGTAGTTCACGTTCGTCTTCTGGAATGATGCTTTTTTTACTGCTGGAAATATTTAACGCACCAATAATTTCGTTACCGGAAAGCAGAGGAATGCTTGCGAGAGATAACACACCCCATTTATTTGAAAGATTGGGATTGACTTCGGGATAGTTATCTGTGAAGATCGGTGTCTTTTAGAAAAAGATAGTGCGATATGGAAGTTCGTCCGTTTTTACCTCATTGACCAGCTCGATAAATCCATTGGCAAGGTTTTGGGTGCACACCAGGCGTGCGAAACTCAATGATTCATCAACGAGATATATCCCTCCGCCATCGAAGTCAAGCAGAGTTAGTGTTAACATCAGTGCTATTTCAAGTAAGGAATCCAGATTTTTTGCAACATTACCTGCGGTGATAATTTTGTTAAGTATCTCAAGATCCTGTGTTCTTCTTAAAAGCTCTTCCTCCGAGTGTTTCTTATGGCTGATGTCCCACATGATTTCCATGCTGTGTACTGTACCATCTGGAAACGCAACAGGAATTGATTTGTTTGTATATATCTTCCCCTCCACTACTGGAGTTTCCCTTGAATAGATTTTACCATCCTGTATAGCGTTGATCGCTGAACAGTATTTACAGGGAACGCGCTTGTTATGAAAGTGCTCAAAACATTTTTTTTCACCGCACTTGCCGAAAGCCTGGATGGAAGCGGTATTCTGATAAAGTATCTGAAAATCTTTATTGACGATGTCTATGGGATATGGAAACGAGTTTATAATCAATTCGGAAAAATCCGTCGAACGTGAAACGAAATCTGAGGATATATTGGTACTGGGAATATTCATGAACTGCAGAGTTGTAAATCTTGTGTCCGTAATATTCGGTATGGTTATTGCCAAAACATCAAGGTGTAGCCAGTGATCCTCTCCTTTTTTCAGACGAACGTTTTCAGCCTGGAAAGCTTCTCCCGGAAATGCATTTGAATGTTCAAGCAGCTTTTCGATTACCTCACGATCGTCTACATGCAAGAATGAATATACCGGT
>CAZZCF010000315.1:0-2512 GCA_964652955.1 uncultured Leptospirales bacterium | reverse complement strand
ATTGATCGGCCTTGTCTTGAGTATTCCCTTTTTATAGGCCTCGATTCTGCTCTCAGCCTCTTGAGCCCATAACTCATCAATTTCTTTCCTGTTTGAAAATTCAAAACTTGACAGTAATTCTTCAATCAAGAAGGCTCTTTCAATAGGCGGCAATCCAAGCGCCTCATGTAATAATGATTTAACCGACATAAAAAAACTCCCTGATAACCTATTTCAAAGATATACGAATTTAATATTATGAAAAAAGGCATTATAGGTCAATAAATTATTGTTTTATTCTCATTCGCGAGATGATAAAAAGTTCTATCTATGATTATAATCGGGGCCAGTATACCGGTATTTTTTTTCTGCCTCCTTCAGGAGTTGCGGCCCCGTTCGTCATACGAGGAAGCGAAGCTTCCGAGGATTGAGCGAGCTGCTCACCAAGTCTGCCGAGGTGTTCACCGAGCCTGTCGAGGTGTTCACCGAGCCTGTCGAGGTGCAGCGAGCGTCTGTCCTCCCTGCGGAGAAAATGAAACTGAAACAGATGATGCATTTTTTGCCGAAATTCGACTCGGAATAGCCGAGGAAGCCGGTCATTCTGGCAAAGACCGGCTCTTCTTGGCAATATACACAGTATATTTCTTGCACAAAATCCTGTAATTTTTGGTATACTTCCCACATGAAGCTCATACTCGCCATCATTCGTTCAGGGAGTATCATGACAAACATTGCTCTCTCTGGATACCTCCTTTTCTTTCACGAGATGATCTACGACTATCTCTTCTACGATCCTGTCCTTGAAATTAGTTCCGACATCCTGCATGAAGGAGCCAGACATCCCCTTCTGGGCAGTATTCTCTTTCTTGCGGTCATAGGCGAATTTGTTGCCTTCGTTCTTAAAGCACGACATGGCGATGTTACAAGGAGTGATAGTTCCGGTATCTTTCTCCTGTGGATGTTCCATACGGTCGTTTCGGTCCTCATGACCATCATCGCTATGGGTTCCTTTGGTATTACCTTTGATGAAGGCAGCGGATGGATGATACTGGCGGGCGTTCTCTTCGCCACAGTGATCAAGGAACTCCTGATCCTCTTTATACTGATAGGAGCCGGTGAAGCGAAGAAGAAGTCTCATCTGAAAAGTTTTCTCGCGGATTGTCTCTTCCTCGTCTTTTACAGCCTTGCCTTTACCGTGGTCATTGGTAACACGCTGAGGCCTAACGATTACAACAACTATATTATGGCGTCATGTTATTCAATACCGCTCATTGCGATGAATACCTTTATAATCGTTCTCCTCTTCTTCATGCTCTATCTCCCCCTGAGAATTCCATACTTTGTATATGAGAGATATAACTCATCACGTGAAGCGGCTCTGGGAGTACTTTCAATCTGCCTGATTACGCTTGCCGCCGTTCTTCCTCTTTTTGAAGGGGACTATTCCCTTGAGGATGCGCTGGAGCATCCCGGAGAAGTTCAGATGCTTTTCTTAAACGGCAGGGGATTATCTGAGGTACCATCAGCGGTGGGAAAACTATCCGAGCTCCGCGTCCTTCACATCGGATTCAACAATCTTGACAGCATTCCTCCTGAAATCATGAAGCTGAAGAAACTGGAATGGATCGGTCTTGGTGGCAATTATTTCAGGACTTTCCCCATGGAGCTCCTGACGCTGCCTTCCCTGAAAGAAGTTGATATCCATTACAACAGAATTAAAAAACTACCTGACGATCTCTCGTCCTTTAAGAAGCTGAAGTCATTGAAGCTTCAGTCGAATATGATCTTACCAGGGGAGAAGGAGCGCATCAGAAATGCATTAGCAGCGGTAAATTTAAAACTGTAGATAATCAGTCAATCCTCAACCCGTATTTCAGCTCTACAGGTATCCTGCTATCTGGTTTGTGAGTTTTGTTTGATGATGGCCTGCCCTCATTTTTCGTCCACTCGTCAATACCTGAAAGAGACTACACCGTTTATAAGAAGTGCTTCACCGACATTCCCTGAATAATCGAACACGCCCGAGGGAGCACAGTGCGGGCCTCCTGGCAGTTGGTGTGGCGTATTTTCGGTAACAAGCATAAAGCGTCGGAGATACTTTTATGCGACATAACGAATTCTACAGCCCGCTGTAGAATTGGAGTTGAGTGAGTGCAGAGGTCTTGAGGTACTGCGGTGGAGTTAGAGATACCGAACAGTCATCATCACAGATCATTTCATAAGTTATTTAACAGATACAACTTGCCGGGGCATTTCGACATCCTTGGCGAGCAGGCAACCAGAGCCTTTTTTAAAACGCCACGCTCAATCTTTAGCTCAGTAGACTCCTTACGGGCCTGGTTAACTCTTCATCTCATATTCCCTCGACCGGGAAATGCTCTTAAGTTCTCTTCTTTGGGCTCCCGTCTCCACCTTGATAAAGCATCTCTCGGAATACAATGCTCAGACGCTACTTCAGTTTCTGTTTTCTCGCTGTTTTCTAAAAACCTTACAGCATCAATCTTGAACTGCTTATCAAATTTCCTGCGTGCTC
>CAZZCF010000314.1:0-2560 GCA_964652955.1 uncultured Leptospirales bacterium | reverse complement strand
AGGATCTCGGTGCAAAAAACATCACACGATTGCATGAGATGCTCTACGCAGACGATCTCAGATTTGAGATCAGATCGCGATCGGCTCAGGCTGAGGGGGGTGTTCATGATATGTATTCATATAAGGAACCGAAATATATGTAGGTTTCCTTCTGGAGGTCCTTTCTTGTATATTTATGTAATCCAATTCGTCGAATAGAGAGAGGAGGTGTCATATGAGTGTGAGAATATTTGTGATGATCTTCCATCTGATGATAGTATGTTTCCTCTCCTGTCATTCAGAGATGGAGATGCAGCAGAGGGAGGCTATAACCGATAAGAGTGAATTGCGTCTCATGACGCTCAATGTGTGGTCTGGACTCGACTATAAAGGAACGCTTATTATGGGCGAATATGAACCTCCGGAAGTACGGGAGACGAGATTTCAGGCTCTTCTGAAGGAGATTCGTTCGCTTTCTCCCGATATTATTGCCGTCAACGAAGCAAATTTCCTTCCTGACTATGTCGAGCGTCTTTCCGATGAATTGAATTATGATTATATCTATCATGTCGGAATATCCGGTTTGCATGTGTGGAGAATCGGATTGCCCTGGAATCTCAAGGAGGGAGATGCGATACTCGCCCGGAAAGATCTGGGATTACAGTGTGTCGGGAGAAAGCAGCTCTCTGGAGGGGGGTTTGTCTGGAATAACTTCTCGTTTCACACACAGGACGCAACGCAGGTTCTGGTTGGGAAGGTAACCATCAACGGGAGAGAGGTATATTTGGCTGTGACGCACTGGCACGCATCACCACAGGATGATGAAAGCATAAAAAAACTTCTCGGTAAATTGAAAGATAAGTGGGGATATACCGATGAGGCGTATCGTATCTCACTTGAAAGATTGAAGAGCGACAATGAATGGCGCATGGATGAGGCGAAAAGAATGATATCGTATCTGAAAGAGGTAGTCCCATCGGATGCACCGTTGATTGTGATGGGAGATTTTAATGCTGAGATCGACTGGCCGGAAATGAGGTATTTTTTAAAGGCAGGATTCTATGATACGTATTCCGTTGCGAGCTCTAATGAAGGATATACCTGGGATGCTGAACGGAATTATAATATAAAGAAATTTTACGGTGGAGATCGAGAGCGAAAACATGACAATCTATACGATCACTTAAATGCCCATAATGAGTTCATACGAAAGCGCATCGATTTTATTCTCAATAGCGTTACGATTCCCCGGGATTCGGTCGCCTCGTCGCGCGTCTGTGCTGATGTGCTTTATGAAGGGGTACACCCTTCAGATCATTTCGGAGTTTTTACAGTTCTGGGAGTCCCCTTGCAAAAAGGGAGCCGGTAGGTATTTTGGATTCTACCTCACGAGGGTAATAGCTTCTTTGCCTTCATGGCTCCGATAATAATGGCGGAAATTTCATTATCCGAAAATCGTGAAACATTGATAGTCAGATCATACGATTCAG
Source organism: uncultured Leptospirales bacterium (assembly GCA_964652955.1). GTDB lineage: Bacteria > Spirochaetota > UBA4802 > UBA4802 > JAKQUI01 > CAZZCF01. The sequence continues at coordinate 1,091 of CAZZCF010000314.1, read as the reverse complement.
GATTGTACGCTTGAAATCTCACATACTGAGTGAGAAAATCGTGCCGCTCCCGGTCCTTTTTCAAAACAAGTTTTTCTGCTCTGAATTTATCGCGTATTTTGTTCAGTTCCATAATCTGCTTTGTCCGGTATGAGATCGGTGCGACCAACTTAATGTGCATACCGTATTTTAGATCTCGTGTTATCACCGCTCCCGCTCTTCCGACAATAATGGCTCTCCCGTGAATTGAGAGACTTCTGATAGTTTGTACCAGTTTCTTATACACGGTTACCTGTGGCGGATAATCCGTTATCATGGTTCTGAGCAGTTCATTCATCTCAGCCCTTTTTTTCGTATCGATGGTCTGTATGAGCTTCTGGGATATCTTATGATCCTCAACAATCTTGTCGATGAGCTCCTTATCGTAAACGTTCCACTGATCTGTTTTTTCGTAACGATTGAGTTCATGTGCGATTTTAGCGGCAATCTCGAGAGCATTACAACCATATGATCTGGAAATGGTTAAAAAAGGCCTCGGTTTTTCGGGCTCCTTTTCCAGTATTTTTCGGTATGATTCCCAGTACTTGATCTGTTTCTGAATCATCCTATCAAGGGTGGATTCCTTGATATAGCTCATAGCGTTGTACCTGATGGGAGGATGGTGATAGTATAATAATAATATATAGCGTTATTACGGTAAGTTCAATTGATTATAATAAAAATAGAAAAGTTGCTATTTTTTTGTTTTTCAGATTATCGAGATTAAAGGGCTGATGATAACTCTGAATTGGCCGAATTATCAATTATTATTTTTGATAGTTTGTATAATAAGAGGAAATTTTAGTATCAGATGTAGTTCTTCAAAATTTCCATTACCGCCTCGTCAACAGATTCAAATCGTGCTTTGAGCCTTTCCCGCAGCTTTTCAATTTCGGCATTTTTGTAGTAGTCGGAGAGAAAGCGGAACTGACCGAGCCGTCTGCCGATAATGAAGTTTTCCCTATCCTCTTCATCCATGGTGAGAAATGAATCGATTGTATCAATCATTTTATTTTTGTCTCTAGGGAGCTTCCCTTCAACATCTTCAAGGAGGTTCATTATGTGATCGCTGA
>CAZZCF010000313.1:0-2580 GCA_964652955.1 uncultured Leptospirales bacterium | reverse complement strand
TCGACGTTTCTTCGCGAAACGCGGAATTCATCAATCGATCGGTGGAATGGATCGCGTCTACGTTCAACATCGGCATGGACGCCAGGATAGCCGATTTTGGTTGTGGTCCAGGATTGTATGCAGCACGTCTGGCGAAGCGCGGAGCACATGTGACAGGTATCGATTTCTCATGGAGGTCCATCGAGTACGCAAAGAATGTTGCAGCCCACGAGCAATTGAATATCAGCTACGTGAATCAGAATTACCTGGATTTTGAAACAGAAGACCGATTCGACCTTATCCTGATGATTATGTGCGATTTCTGCGCCCTCAGCCCGACACAGAGAAAAGGGCTTCTGAGCAAATTCCATAAGAACCTACAACCGGACGGTTCGGTCCTGCTCGATGTTTATTCACTATCGGCATTTGAACAGAGGGAAGAAGTCGCGTCATATGAAGTGAACCAACTCAATGGATTTTGGTCACCCAATAAATACTATGGCTTTTTGAATACTTTCAAATACGATGATGAAAAGGTAGTATTGGATAAGTACACAATTATTGAGTTTGAACGCACCCGACAAGTGTACAACTGGCTGCAATATTTTGCGCCCGAAGATCTCGAGAGTGAATTTAAGGATGCAGGTTTTTCCGTTAAAGGGATTTATTCTGACGTAGCGGGAACCCCGTATGATCGGAAATCAAGCGAATTTGCAGTTATTGTCAATAAGGCGTAGAACAGCACAGAACAATGCCATGCACTCGGACGGGAATTCCGCATTGCTCCATTCCTGCCGGTGATGGCACGGTTAGCGATCAAGGACAGCTTATTATGAATCCGCAGGTGCGCAAGTCATACGAATCGGACAAGCAGGCTATATCGGATGTTGCCATTGCCGCATTCGGTCAGGGGCAGGGACCGGAAATTGCGGATCTCATTGCTGATTTATTGAAAGATCCGAGCGCGCTGCCACTGTTATCGCTTGTTGCAACCGTCGATGAATATGTTGTGGGGCACATTCTATTCACGAGCGCAAAAATCGAGCATTCCCAGCGGATGGTTTCTTCCGCTATCCTTGCCCCCTTGTCTGTACGCCCGGAATATCAGGGTCAGGGCATCGGAGGCCAGCTCATTGAAGAGGGACTCAAACAGCTGAAGGCAGCGGGTGTTGAGCTGGTGTTCGTGCTCGGTCATCCCGACTATTATCCCCGGCATGGTTTTTCCCCCGCTGGAATAAAGGGATTCGACGCACCCTATACAATCCTGCCTGAACATTCCGATGCCTGGATGGTACAGGATCTCTCTCCGGGGATAATCGGGCATGTTCGTGGTCAGGTAATATGCGCTGATGCGCTCAACGATCCGAAGCACTGGCAAGAGTGAACATACCATTATCGCTAACAGGGCGCCGCACCGAAGGGCAGTTCCGCTGTGCTCCGTTGTTAGTTGCTATACGGCTGATGGTCCATTTATCCGGATAAACGGTATAGAGAAACATTATACAGCATGATAATATTTATCGGGATGAAAGGATGCTGCTGGTATTTAATCGAGAAGGATGACACGGAGGGGAAAGAGAATTAGAAATTCATATAGGTAAAATTGGTTTTACCTTGTTGAGGTAAGTTTGTATTATATATTTTTTATAAGGTTCTTTTCGAATTTTTTTTATATAATATTCTACACGACTTTGATAGTAAAAATATAATTAGGGAACCTCTGTAAAATCTGATGTTATTTTCGTTTTTTTTTATTATGGCAAAATATCAATGGGACGTGCCTCCAATTTCATCGGAGTCACGTGGCATTCGCTCTCCTCTGTGTTTGATGATTCACATATAGTGCCTGTGCCGTGCACGGATGCACCAATGCGGCGATGACACGGAGGTCAAGGAGCCGCCTCATTGAGATGATTTTGCCATTGACACGAGAGTAGTCAATTTTTGTTGATTCAGTTGATTTCGCGCAGCTCTTTATGCAAAGATAATACTATAAAATATGTTATCACATTTTATTTTATTGAGAGTGTTATTATCCGTCACATTTTGTGAACCGGGATCGCCACGTATGGTGACCCGCCTGTCATTATCGGCGATAAATGAAAACAGTTTACGGCATAATAATTTTTCCAGGATCTCAGGATGCGCCTTGTATTTAATCGAAAAAGATGCCACGGAGACACGGAGGGGGGAGTTGCAAATCTATATAAGTAAAATTGGTTTACATTGTTGCAACATACTATTATCTTTATATATATTACGAATTTTTATTCGGATAATTATAGTTGCCACTATGAAACATCTCGACCAACAAATCGCTTTATTTAAAGAGCGTCTCTGCCGTGAAGTGGTGCTCACGCCGGTTGAAACGGGCTAGCGGATCTGAATTTTTGGCAAGCGTTATCTCAAGGATCTTTTTACGAATGTTTCATGTGCATACAATCTTGCCCTGTAGGTAAAATTAAATTTAGAAAAACTGGGGATTAATAGAAACAGTTTTTACTCAATATCAATAGCTTTTCCTTTTCCTTTAATCTTTTTCAACCGAACTTCTAGAATCCCATTGGTATAGCGCGCTTTTGCGTAATCTTGGTTAATTGC
>CAZZCF010000312.1:0-2603 GCA_964652955.1 uncultured Leptospirales bacterium | reverse complement strand
GGTTAATTTGTTTGCGAATTGATATTTATAAACGGGAAGTGATGACGGTTATCAGGCATCGCGCAGGATGGTTATCAGCAATAACCGACTCTAACCAATTCGGTGAGATGCGATAGCAGAAACCGCTATGGGGATGATGAAGACGATGGCTCTCTCCCCCCTGCCAATCGCTTTCCGCTCAGCAGCTGATAACAGGTTGAACCAGTCACCGCTGCGTTCTTCTCACTTCCGAAAAGCTTTATCGAGGGATCCATCTCAACCGCAATATTGAGGAGGTTGACCGCCGTCTGCTCGCGCCTGAGCATCAGCGCAACGGGATCGCGAACAATATTCTCAAGCGATCGCTCCGGATCATCTTTGAAATTTCCGAAATCGCCGACGCAGGCACAGCAGTACGCCAGGTTGCCGGTGGGCAATATTACTATATTGTTGACGAGAATTGTCCCACGCTTCGTTGCACAGAAAAACCCCTTCAACTCATTGCAGCCGCCGGTTGAGATGAGATCAACCGGATCGAGGTGTATCTCCTCGACCGGGTTGATGGAACTCCTCGAGATATTCTCCGGCTTCACGATATTCATTTTGCAGCATCCGAAGGTTTCGAGCGCTCTTCCCAGCAGCATGACCCTGTTGTTGGTGATACCGTACAGATAGGGCGCACTGATGCCGTAATGCCTGCAAGCACTCCATATCTGCCTGAGCATCCCCTGCACCGTATTCCCTGGCGGCGGGCTGTGAAAAACATCCACCGAAATACAGATACGGGTCCTCCCGCCGCCCCGCTGTCCCGTGTCAAGCCACTGTCGAATAACACGATCCGTCATTTCTGCTTTTTCCGCAAAGCGTCCGTTGGTGAGAATGAAGATATCGTACTCCGGGAGCAGTTTCCGTATATGCTCCAGGAGCTCTCGCTGATACCGGAAGCGCTCCTTTTCGGGAACTCGCCTGCCATCTATCTGATGCGGCCAGGTCGAGAATTCACCGCCGCTGAGGCGGATTGACGGACGGCCGAAGTTGAGATGGGTAATTTCATCGCTGCCGATCCATTGCGAGGTAAATCCCTTCCCCATGAGGCAGTCTGCATAATCCTGTTTGAACTCCCCGGTTAATACTCTAGGAGGTTTTTTCATCGCGTCCAGCTTCTTACACTTCTCGGGCCTGTCGAACTTAAAGCTCCCTTCGCCGAGAACCGTTTTGAGCCGGTTCAGAATGGAAAAGGATTCGACATTCTTGACGATTTCCATCGCATCGGCGGGACTGATGGTCTCCTGTTTATGCGGCCCGGAACAGGAGATGCAGTGAGCGCATCTGTCATTTCCATGGAATGAGAGATAGAATTCGACCTTGTTCACGGCCGGAAGGGGAAGCTCGAGATCGTCCGGAATATCCGGGATAAACCCTCTGTCACGAGCAGCTCTGACAACATCTTCAATCTGAATCACACTCGCTCCGCTTTTCATTGGCTTCTCCTGGTGGAAATTGGATTACAGCTCTCTCCTGCTCCAAACAGCACGTGCTCTCGAAAGATGGAAGGATCATCAATCTTCACATAATTATTATTATATGCACGGGCAATAGTGTAAATACCCGAAGGATGCTATTTCGGTTACCTGAAAACGGCTATTTTTGAGAGGTGAATCGGGTGATGGAATGCGTCTTCCCATCCCGGAAAATGGTTATAAATCCTCACCGGAGCAGAGTGAAATCGCAGAGGAAACTCTGAAAAATTATGGGTTGCTTCCCTTTCGTTCTATTATGATAAAACATCGGGGGATTTACCCCCTTCATCGCATTGGCAACACGTCGCATTCGCTCTCCACTGTGTTTCATGGTACACATACAGTGCCTGTGCCCGACACGGATTGCCAGATGAAACGGGAGCACAGGCTTTCCTGCACGGGAAGCCGCTCATGATTGCACCGGGCTACTTATTCTGGCCGAGCACCCATTTCACGGCGAATCTCGTCAGATCTGATGCCGTCCGCACTCCCAGTTTATCCTTGATCTTCTTCCGATGGCTTTCGATGGTGTTGACACTGATATTCAGCTTTTTGGCGATATCACCCGAGCTGTAGCCGTTTCCTATCAGCTCGAAGATCTCGAATTCCCGATTGCTCAGATTGTCTATCGGCACCCCGCTATCAACGTTTTCACCGTGTATGAGCCGATTTATTACCCTGCCCGAGAGGGAGCCGCTCACGTAGAGCTCGCCCCGCAGCGCCGCTCGCACCGCCTCGACGATGCACTGCGGCGCCTCCTTCTTGGTGACGTATCCGCTGGCTCCGAAGCGGATGGCACGCACGGCGTAGATGGTTTCGACGTGCATGGAGAGAACGATGGTTTTAACCTCATTGAAGCGCTTGTGAATCGCCTTTATGAGATCGATGCCGTTGACCTCACCATCGAGGGAGATATCAACGATGGCGATGTCGAAGTCCTCCTTCGACAGCATGCCAATCGCCTCATTGGCGCTGGAAGCCTCCCCGGCGACCTTCATATCCTTCTCGAGATCGATAATCCGCTGTATACCCTGCCTGATGAGCGGGTGATCGTCCACAATCAGCACCTTCCCTTTGCTCTGCTCTGCCATGCCAACTCCTTGT
>CAZZCF010000311.1:0-2620 GCA_964652955.1 uncultured Leptospirales bacterium | reverse complement strand
TTTACAAACCCCAGAAAACCGGCGCGAGAGGATATCGAAAGGATCGTCAGGCGTTGCTTTTGTGTGCACCGTTGAGATACCGGAGTGCGTTCATGCCCACGGGAGAGAGCACGATACGTTTGAAGCCAAGGATACGAGAATGAGCTGCATTCACATCCGCGGGAAAGATACAAATAACTTTCAATTCACAGGGGAGAGAATAGGCTTCATTCACGTTCACAGGTGAGAGCGACGTATTTTCCCCTCATAAGTGATAGAATGCAATGCACCCAGCCTACTGCTGCCACTGGGCCGCTTTGAGTATCTTGAGACCCCGGGGAGTAATCACATTCTCGATTCCGCCGATAGCCGCATCAAGGATAATTGCGAGTGCCGCAGTCGGCGCTGCCCCCTGAAGAATGATCTGGGTGACACGCACGGCGATTCCCGTTACGATCAGCTCTCCAAGCCCCCCTGCGCCGATCATCCCCGCAACAGCGGCCGTCCCCACATTGACCACTGTTGAAGTTCTTATTCCCGCAAGTATCACGGGCATTGCGAGACGCAACTCGATCCGGGTGGTGATCTGCATTTTCGACATTCCCATACCGCGCGCAGCCTCAATCACCGAGGGGTCGACGGACCGTATCCCCGCATAGGTGTTTCGGATTATGGGCAGCATACCGTAGATAAACAGCGCAATGACCGCAGCCTTATACCCCATGCCCAGAACCGCACCCGCAATACCGATGAATGCGAGTGTGGGAATTGTCTGTCCCACATTGGCAGTTCCGATCAGCACAGGAGACACAAACCGCATCCCCCTTCGTGTACTGAAAAATCCGATTGGGATACCGATCGCGATGGCGAGCGCCTCCGCAGCCCCGACGATCTGAAGGTGCCGTGCCGTTGCTTTCAACACCTTTGTTGCAGGAGCCATCTTGAAGATACCGACCGATTCGAGCCCGGTCATCCAGATGGTGATGCCCAGGAGGAGTGCGATGAGGCCGCCCAAGATTACATACTTTCTCACTTTTTCACCCCCCCGTCCGATTTTTTGTCATCGCTCTCCTGCGAGAGGATGTTTCTGATTATCTCGAAGGTCAATACCCCCAGCAGGTGCCCCTCGTCGTCGACCACAGAAAGGTTTCCGATTGCGCTGTTGAGCATCATCGAAATCGCTTCGTTCAGCGGTGTCTCCGGCGACGTGGTCACCGCTGGCTCAACCATTATCTCGCGAAGCGATGCGCTTTTTTCGAGGTCAGCATAGGTAATCCAGCCCAGAAAGCGCTTTTTTTTGTCCACAAGCATGGCCCAGTTCAGCATGTTCTGCCTCATCTGCTCCCCGACAGTTGAAGGATTCTCATCCTCCGTGAACATCAGCGGCGGCTCCTGCATGACATCACGTGCCCTGTAGAGACGCATCCCCTTGAGGACCCTGTCCGCGCCGACGAAATTCCTCACGAATTCATTCTTCGGCTCGTTGAGCAGGGTGGCGGGGTCGCTGTACTGTATGAGCTCACCCTGGCGAAGCAGCGCGATCCTGTCTCCCATCTTGATTGCTTCATTGATATCATGAGTAACAAAAGCGATGGTCTTCTTGATCTTCGACTGGATCTTCAAGAACTCATCCTGAAGCTTCGCACGGGTGATCGGGTCAATCGCACCGAACGGTTCGTCCATGAGAAGTATGGGAGGATCCGCCCCCAGGCATCGCGCGACACCCACCCGCTGCTGCTGGCCCCCGGAAAGTTCGCTCGGATACCGGTCGAGAAACGTCCCGGGATCCATTCCCACCAGATGGAGCAGTTCAGCGGCACGCGTGCGCCACTTTTTCTTCGGCCACTTCTGGAGCATCGGGACAGTAGCGATATTCTCCATAACAGTGAGGTGAGGGAAAAGCCCGATATTCTGGATTGCGTACCCTATACCCCTCCGAAGCTCATTGGGATCGAGCTTCATGACATCCACTCCGTCCACAAAGATCTTTCCTGAGGTCAGGGGGATGAGGCGGTTGATCATCTTCATACTCGTTGTTTTTCCACAGCCCGAAGGCCCGAGAAATATGCAGAACTCCCCCTTTTCTATTTCAAGCGAAAGGTCTTTTACCGCCTTCGTTCCATCCTGATACACTTTTGTGACATTTTCCAATTTAATCATTGGTTTTTCCCCTTACTTTAAGGCCTTTCGGTGTGGTCAGCCGCTCCACCCTCGCCATGATGATATCAACGATGATGGCAAGCAGGGATACAAACACCGCACCGACAACAATGAGATCAACACGATAATTGGCGATCCCCCGGAATATGGGCTGGCCCAACCCTCCTGCGCCTATGTAGGAGCCGATCGCCGCAATACCGATATTCATGACAATCGCCTGCCGGAGCCCTGCCATGATTACCGGCACGGCAAGAGGAAGCTTGAGCTTTAAAAGTATCTGTGATTCACTCATTCCCATGCCGCGCCCCGCTTCAATAATGGCTGGGTCGACCTCCCGGATAGCAGTGTAGGTGTTCCGAATGATTGGAAGCAGTCCGTACAGTGTAAGCGCGATCACCACAGGGAGAAAACCGATTGAAGGCAAACGCAGCGCACCGAGAATTCCCATGAGAATACCGTAGAGTGCGAGTGAAGGAATGGT
>CAZZCF010000310.1:0-2672 GCA_964652955.1 uncultured Leptospirales bacterium | reverse complement strand
GATAGGGCATTTCGATATTCTCGCTCGCTCCGCCGCAAATACCACATCGTGTGCTAGCGGCTCCGGCGGTCATCCTGACCGCCTGCTCGCTGAAAATATCGAAATGCCCTACCACTGTGCAATTTATTGAGAAACATCTCAAAACTCTTTTCAACCTTATAAGCTGATAAAAAGAAAAGTGTTTCGCCTGAATTTCCTCCTGAACGGGAAAATAAAATTGACTTTAATTGGAGATGTTTTTGTTTTAAAGTGATATATTAATTAATGGGTGATATCTGTGTGTCTGGTTTTAATGCCGTTTACGGGAAACGGTAGATGGACGGCCGCCGATTCACCTCTGCTCATGAGAGGTCGAAAGCGAGCGCCGAAACGAGGAGCACCGTAAGGGGGTTTTTTCGATGTCAAAGACGATGTGCCCGGGACAGGATATGCGGTTCTGGCGGACGGGTGATATATTCGACGTGACCTGTGCCCGCTGCGGACGGAAGGTTGAGTTCTTCAAGGATGATGCGACCCGCCTGTGCCGCTGTGGCAATCGCATTCGGAACCCGAAGCTCAGCATGGGATGTGCTCTGTGGTGTGAGCACGCAAAGGAATGTCTCGGTTTCGATCCGAAGGAAGAATTGCAGGAGAGCACCGAAGAGATCGCTCTCGCCGATAAGATTATTGATGCGCTGAGATCCGAGCTTGGTGATGAGAGCAGCGTCTTTCAGGAGGCGATACAATCGGTTCAGAATGCCGAAAGAATGCTGAGAACTGAAAGCGCCAATCCCCGTGTCGTCATTTCTGCGGTTCTTCTCTCCGAAGTGGACGAGAGAGGCGGACCCTCTGACGGATCGGGCGGGGTGAACCTTCCCCGTGCCCGGAAGATTATGCGTGCGATTGAGCTGGATAAACCGACCACGGACGAGGTGTGCGATCTTATCGAGCGCTATCGGAAGGGTGATGATGAAGATACGCCCGATCTGAAGATTCTCCGGAAATCCCACGTGCGGCAGAACGGGTGAAGACGCCGCTCTTCCGTTCCTTCCTAGGCATCTTTTCGATAGCAGATGAGGCCGCAGCGCAGGCAGCGTTCGGATTCGGCCCGTGCCAGCTCCTCAGTCAGACCGAGCTCGACCTCATTGAAGTTGAGTCTTCTTTCGTCGACTTCCAGTTCGGGCATTTTCGCCCGTGCATGTAGCGTGATTACCGAGTGTATGGTCTCGACATCGAGCACCGGCGTGTCTTTGAGAATTGCCCGTTCCGAAATACTGAAATCCTTCCCCTTCAGGTAAAGGTGAATAGAACGGGCGGCCTTCCTCCCCGCGCCAATCGCCTCGACGGCAATTGAGGGTCCCGACACCACATCGCCACCGGCAAAGACGCCGCGAATATTCGTTTCGCCGGTCATCGTGTTCTTTACCTCAATGGTGTCCCTCCGTGTCACGGTCAGCCCCGCGTCCTTGAGAAACGAGGTGACAGGAAACTGCCCGATGGCAGCGATGACGTTATCCACGGCGATGACCTTCTCGCTCCCCTCTTTCGGGACCGGTCGTCGCCGTCCCGATTCATCCGGTTCGCCGAGCTCCATCTCGATGTATTCCAGCCGGGTGAGCTTTCCGTTTTCACCCATCAGTTTAGTCGGGGCGGCCAGAAAGTGAAACTCGACTCCCTCCCTGATTGCTTCCTCGATTTCGATATCGTTTGCCGGCATCTCCTTGCGGGACCGCCGGTAAATAACGGTCACCTCTTTCGCGCCGAGCCGCCAGCAGGTTCTGGCTGCATCGATGGCGGTATTCCCGCCGCCGATGATGGCAACCTTATCACCCACCGGTGTTTCCTTCTCGAGCCCGCGATCGATGAGAAATGCGGTTCCCGGGAGCACTCCTTCGAGATCCTCTCCGTCAACACCGAGCCCCCTGCTGTCCCATGCTCCGGTCCCGACAAATATCGCTTCGAAGCCCTCTTCCTGCAGGGAGGAGATGCTGAAATCCTTCCCCATGCTCACCTCTGTTCTGACTTCAACGCCCAGTCGCAGTATCTGAGAAATCTCCCAGTCGAGCGTTGCCTTCGGAAGCCGGTATTCGGGAATGCCGTAGCGGAGCATTCCGCCGAGCTTGGGCATTGCCTCGAATATGGTCGGCGAGTGGCCGAGACGTGCCAGATAATAGGCGCAGGTGAGCCCTGCGGGACCGCCGCCGATAATGGCAACACGCTTGTCGGTTCTGGGTGCGATGTAGGGAAGCTCATCTCCGCCACGATCCATCTCGAGGTCGGCAACAAACCGCTTCAGGTGATTGATGTTGACCGGATCCTCGGCTTTTGACAGTCGGCATATGTCTTCACAGGGATGCGGACACACCCTTCCGCAGGTAAGGGGGAGGGGGTTGCGTTCTTTGATAACCTTTATCGCCTCCCTGTAATTGCCTGACTTTATCTGGCAGATATATTCAGGGATATCGATACCTGCCGGGCAGGTTCGCTGGCAGGGAGAGGTACATTCGTCGTCACGATAGAGATGCTGTATGCGCAGGGTTGCAGAGGTCAGGGTGATGATATTTTTCGGACATATTTCGACACAGACGCCGCAGCCGGTGCACCGGTCCTTGTTGAAGACCGGCAGCCCGTTGTCGCCCATGGTGATGGCGCCGAAGGGGCAGGCGCGTGCACAGGTGCCAAGCCCGAGACAG
>CAZZCF010000309.1:0-2674 GCA_964652955.1 uncultured Leptospirales bacterium | reverse complement strand
TGCGATAATCAGTTCGAAATCTACCAATACACTGAAAACCTGGATGAATCCGTTAAAGCAATCGAGAGCAAGGGCTTGAAGGAGTTAACCAAAAAAAAGTCCGTGCTCCTGGGGATTAAACCGGATGGGGAATTCCTCTTCCAGTCTTCCAACGTGAGGAAGCAGGATCGATTCGCTGACAAAAAAGTGCTCGAACTGATGAATGACACCCGGAAAAAGGATATCGAAGAGGGATTTACCTCTTTCTACTTCAACGATGAGGAATACTTCGGGTACTATAAATACAACGAAAAGTGGGATATCTTCATTGTTCGCGCCGAAGAATTCAACGAATTCTATAAGGAATCGAGAAGGATTTTCTGGAATATCAGCATCATCATTATTCTCATTACTATCACCAGTGCAATTGTGGGCATCTTCCTGCTGCGTTACATCCTCAGATTTATAAGCATTATCACTAATGAGATCATGAAGATGGTTGACTCGCAGCAGCTCAGCGTCGTCGAATTGAAAAACGCTCCCAATGACGATATTACCTACCTCGGGGTCGCGTTCAACTCCCTCGCGAGCACCATTGACAACCTGGTAAGCATCTTCCGGAAATTCGTTAACAAGGATATCGCTCTACAGGCATATCGCGAACGGGAGGTCCGACTTGAGGGTTCCGAGCGTGATCTCGCAATCCTCTTCACCGATATAAAGAGCTTTACCTTCATCACGGAGACGCTCGGTTCCGATATCATCAAACTCCTGAACCTTCACTACACGAGAGCAATACAGGAGATAATGGAACACGATGGCGTCATCGGCTCCATCATCGGTGACGCCCTCCTCGCAGTATACGGCGCGCTCGATGATACAGTGGAGAATAAATCTTATCAAGCGGTTCTCTCCGCATACAAGCTCCAGCAGGTTGCGAAATCGCTCCGCGTCGAGATGAAGAAGAAGAAGGAGGAAATTGAAAAGAAGAAGAAGGGCGCACTCACAGCGGTTGAAAAGAAAATCTACAAAGCGGTTCTTCTCGAGATCGGTGTTGGTATCGACGGCGGGAGTGTCTTCTACGGCAATATCGGCTCTTACGCACGGATGACCAATACGGTTATTGGCGATAATGTCAATTCCGCATCCCGACTCGAGGGGCTTACCAGAATATACAAGGTTCCCATTGTCTGCTCCGAGTACATCGCACAGGATGTCGATGCAAATGTCGAGAATCACGACATACATTTTCTTGAGATCGACACCGTGCAGGTCAAGGGGAAAACCACCGGGAAGAGGATCTACTGGCCCATCATCGACAAGTATTTCGGCAAAGACGTGAATAAGCAGGTCAAGAGCTTCTCCGAGGGGCTCGAGCTCTATTACGATGGGAACTGGAAGAAGGCACATTCGCTTTTTAAAAAGTGCAATCTTCCTCTGGCAGATGTATTCGTAGAAAGAACGAAAGACGCTAAATGTCCGAGAGGCTGGAACGGCATATGGGAAATGAAAACGAAGTAAAAGACATCATTGACAAGAGCAAGGAGATCTTCCTTCCGTCTGAGTTTCAGGACGCCGAGGGGAGAGTGGCAATCTATTCTCTGCGCGATGAATTCGCAAAGACAAAAAAGAGCAAAACAACCGGTTTCAAGCTCGTCGTTGTTGCTTTTCTGGGGATATTAATTCTAATCACGGTCCTGATAACACATTATGTTCAGCAACAGTATCGCAAGAAAGAGATAACAGTTACAGAATTCGAGGATCTGAAGCTTAAGGAGCTCTTTGATACGGCAAAGCGCAATCAACATGAATTGGAGCAGGCCAAGAAGGAACTGGAAGAGATCAGGATAGGATTGGACAATGAGCTCAGAAGCGCTACAACCGACCGGGAGCGAAGCAGCATTCGTGCGAAGTATAATAACCTTATACGTCAGAAGAATCGAGAAATAGCGACCAAGCAGAAAGAGATTGATAGCTACGATCTCAGGATGCGCGAAAATATCCGAAAAGCTGAGGAAATTGTCAACAACCACATGAAATTACACCAACTGAAGATGGAAGAGCAGCGGCAGGAGCTCACCACCAGATACAATCCCTATTTTACCTCCTCAACGCTGCAGAGAATACTCCGATCAGGTCTGGACAGGGGTGTTAAGGATGAACCCGAGTACAGCGAATATCACCCCGTGCTCTCAGAAGAAAAGATAGTGTCAAAGTCAAATCTTAATGCCCTGCAAAAGAAGACGAAAAACCAATTGCTTCTCACCGAGAGGCTCCGAAAAGTCCCGTATATCAACTCGGTAAAGCCGGCGCTCCGGCATATTGAGAACATGTCTCTCTCATCAATCAACCAATATGAAGGGCTCTGGTCGACACTCGCCAAAACCCTGCATAAGCGGAATAGTCTCCTCAAAAACTATCAATTCGCCTTTGACCATCTAACGAAAACAAGCCCTGAAAGCGGGTATATTATTGATCCGCGAAATCCGAACAACATTGGCGTCTACATCAACAAGATACACACCATAAAGGAAGGCGATACGGCGCTGGTATTCCGAGCTGATGACGAATATATAGGTAAGATATCATTCTTCTTCGGCGAGGAGGGAATCAGAGCAAAGGTTGTTACGCTCAAAGGGATCAAAGAAATTGAACCATTTGACAAGATACTCTTAGAGAAAATTGCCAAGGAGTG
>CAZZCF010000308.1:0-2686 GCA_964652955.1 uncultured Leptospirales bacterium | reverse complement strand
GATTCTCCCGATAGATAAAGGACTTTTCATAGAGAAGATGGAATAAGCGATCTCTGGCTTGTGTTATCTGCATATTAATTCCGCTTTCTATTATCAAGCAGCACCCTGACTGCTTGTGAATATATTTTTACCTGCTCCTATCTCTCTCTCTGTACTTCTTCGGCCACAGTTGAGACAACCGTTCCCATATGGATTTTTCGCTCCCCTCCTGCGAAGGTCGATAAAATATGCGATCCCTGATCGACTCGGGGAGGTATTCATCGTCAACGAAATGTCCTTTATGGTCATGAGGATAGTGATACCCCTTCCCGTATCCCATTTTTTTCATTAATTCTGTTGGAGCATTTCGCAGGTGCATCGGTATTGCAACCGAAAAATCCTCCGCCACTTCTTTTGCCTCCCGAATAGCACGATATGAAGCGTTGCTCTTGGGAGATGATGCAAGAAACGTAGCGCAGTGTGACAGGATTATTTCAGCTTCGGGCATACCGATATTCTTAACCGCAAGGAGCGCGGCGGTAGCTATGGTAAGCGCATGAGGGGAGGCATTGCCGATATCCTCAGAAGCGAAAATAACCATTCGGCGCGCAATGAATTCCGGCTCCTCTCCGGCAAGTATCATTCGTGCAAGATAGTAAACGGCAGCATTGGGATCAGATCCTCGCAGCGATTTAATAAATGCCGAAATCGTATCGTAATGCCTGTCTCCTGCCCTGTCATAATAGACGATCGTACTCGCAACAGCTTCCTGCACCTGCTCCTCGGCAATGTTACCATCATCGGATAGATAAAAAGCTGTCTCCAGGACATTGAGCATTCTTCTCGCATCACCATGAGCGAGCGCAACAATCAGCCCGGCAATCTGTTTATTGAGCTGTATCCTCCCGCTTACAACGCTATCCTCTTTTACAACCCGTTCCAGTATCTGATGAAGCTCGGATTCCGATAAGGGATAGAGCCTGAGCACTCTGGTCCGGGAAAGAAGTGGGGCAATTACCGCAAACGAAGGATTCTCAGTGGTTGCTCCCATGAGCACCACATCGCCGTTCTCAACTGCTCCCAGTACGGCGTCCTGTTGCGCTTTATTGAAGCGATGTATTTCGTCAATGAAGAGGAGCGTTTGGATTCCATCACTCCTGTTCTGCCTCCCCTTTTCAATGACTTTCCTTACCTCTGAAACTCCGGATGAGATAGCACTTAAGAAATGAGCATCCATTTCGCAGTGACTGGCGATGAGTTTTGCCAGGGTTGTCTTGCCACTCCCCGGCTCACCCCAGAGGAGAGCCGAGAACGCCTTCTTCTTGTTGAGAACCGCCTCAAGCACTCTCCCTTTTCCGAGAAGATGTTCCTGCCCGACAAAATCCTCAAGGGTCTTTGGGCGACATCGCTCTGCTAATGGAATAAGATCATCCATAAACATGTACTCGAATTAAGTATCGCCTGATGAATGCTTGCCACCTCTTAATCTTTAAAACAACCACCTGAATAATAAAAAATCCGGAAATCCCGGATTCGCATATAAGCATAAAATTCAAGAATTTTTAAATGATGAGCTCACGAATTGTTCCTATAGTCATTCGAACCCCGCGGATTGGGAGATCTCCTCGATCTGGTATGCGATTGCATCCTTCTCATCTTCTTTAATCTTCTCCGCTCCGCCTCCTCTTTTCTCCTCTTCTTCTCTTCGCTGGGCTTTTCGTAATATCTTCTCTTCTTGAGCTCCTTAAAAATACCCTCAAAAGCCATTTTCTTCTTCAACGACTTAAAAGCCCGCTCCAGATCTCCGTTCACATTTACTTCAAGTGGATGTGGCATTACTATCGATCTCCTATCCCGAAAAATTTCTGAGCAACAGTATTTATATTCCCCTTTTCTGTCAATTCAAATAACACGGAGGACTGTTCATTAATTGATACAGCCCCCCGTTTATTTCTTACGTTACTCTATATGATTTACTTGTTTATCTCCTGTTCGATAACGCTGATAACCTGTGATGCTATAGCCTGGCTCTGGGCCACCGTTTTTACTTTTTTAATATATTTTACCTTTTTATCTTTTCCAATAACTATAACAACAACATAGCCATTACAATTGCCAAGACCCCACTTCGTTTTAAGCAAACTATCGGGATCGGTGAGAGCCTTCGTATTAAACTTCTTCTCCTTGCTCCGTACCGCCATTCGGATTGCTGCATCCGGGAGCCACGTATCTTTCATGTTGACAACACCGACACCGCGATATTTCGCCCGGCTGTAATTCTTGGCTTTGATTGCATCACCAAGCGGATCAACCACATCCTTGACATCAGGATCGGTATAGAAAATGGTAATTACCTGTTGACCGAAACCGGTAATCCACGACGGATTGTCACTCGAATCACGTATCTGAACGTTGCTCAGCGTTTGTCCTACCGAAGCAGCATTAACGCTTTCGAAAAAACCTCCCATGGCCAAGCAGAGACAGGCAGTAACGATAATAAGAAAAATGCTCCTCTTCTGAGACATGATTTTGAACCTCCTTGATAAATTTCGAGAAGTGGTACTCACCTGTGATGATCACAATTCACTTAAAATATTGATAATACCGAAAATTGTCAATCAAATAAATCCGGAAATATATGGACAGCGCACCGTTTTCAGTATTGCACTCGCTCCTCCGCTCGATGGTAAAAGGACTGAAAGGACTA
>CAZZCF010000307.1:0-2737 GCA_964652955.1 uncultured Leptospirales bacterium | reverse complement strand
AAACGCACGAGTCTTTCCCGAACAGGAAGGAGTCATCTACGAAGATAAGAGGTACTCATGGAAGAAGGTGAACGAAAAGGTTAATGCCGTTGCAAATACCCTTATCAAGGGAGGCCTCAAAAAAGGCGATAAGGTTGCGATGTGGATGATGAATACCGATCTCTTTGTGTTCACCTTTTACGGCATACTCAAGGCAGGAGGTGTTGTCGTTCCCGTCAATTTCAGGCTGGCAGCACCGGAAGCAGAATACATATTCGGCCATTGTGATGCAGTTGCCCTGGTCTTCGATGACATGTTCGAAAGTGCCATACGTGAAATGAAGCCGAAGCTGAAAAATATCAAGAATATCTACTCGGCCGGCGCCGGACGGTTTGACGGCTTCGATCCCCTCGAAGAGATCCTTCAGTCGGGATCAACAGAAGAACCGGGCGTGGCCGTTGATGAATTCGATGAGAGCGAGATCATATACACATCGGGCACCACGGGGAGGCCAAAGGGAGCGCTCTTTGTCCATCATAATCAGATCATACTCACCACGACGGTCGCGAGCCTGATCGGCCTCAACAGTAAAGACAGAATTTTGCATGCTGCTCCCCTCTTCCACTCTGCCGAGTTGAATCTCTACCTGAATCCGGGTACCTATCTTGGATGCACCCATGTCGTGCTCAGGGACTTCAACCCGCCGGTGGTCCTCGATTTAATTCAGAAGGAGAAGATCACACAATTCTTCGGCGCACCGGTCATGTACAAATTCATGATGATGATTCCCGATTTCGATAAATATGATCTCTCCTCGGTCCGGTACTACGGTTACGGTGCTGCGCCCATGGCTGCTGAAGAGGTCAAACAGATGATGGAGCAATTCAAGACCAACAGTTTCTTCTGCCTCTGCGGTTTCACCGAAGCGGGTCCGGGAGGTATTGCGCTCCTTCCCGAGGATCAGATACGCAAAGCGGGCGCCGGCGGCAAATATGTTGTTAACATGGAAAACAGAATCGTTGACGAGCAGGAGAATACCATAACAGAGCCCGGTGTTGTCGGTGAGCTGGTCATAAAAGGCGAGATGGCAATGAAGGAGTACTACAAAAATCCCGAAGAGACCAAAAAGACAATCAAGGACGGATGGGTTCACTCGGGAGATCTCGCCATTATGGATGATGAGGGGTATATCACTCTGGTTGATCGCAAAAAGGACATGATAATAACCGGCGGGGAAAACGTGTACAGTAAAGAGGTTGAAGATGCGATATATGAGAATCCGAAGGTCCAGGAAGCGGCAATCATAGGAGTGCCTCACCCGGACTGGGGCGAGACGGTCAAAGCGGTGATTGCGTTGAAGCAGGGTGAAGAGATGACGCTGGAGGAGCTCAGAGAGTTTCTTAAATCCAGAATAGCCGATTATAAGATTCCGAGAATTATGGAAACCATTGACGTGCTTCCGAGAAATGTTTCGGGGAAAGTTTTGAAATATCAGCTGAGAGAACAGCATATAGGAAAGAGTTAGAAATAATTATTTATCTGTAGTTTCAAATATAATTTTTTACTCTTTCAATCAAGAGGATTGAAAAGGAAGCGTTTTTGAATCGTACTATCCAGGTCGATAGGAGGGTAAAGTGTATTATGCCCAAAAACTCGGCACGTTCCTATAAGCACGAAATGAATCTCGAGAAGACCTATAACAACTCAACAGGTTTCACATATCATTATAGCAAGAAAGGTACCCTCTATGAAAGAAGATAACAAACCGGTTGTCCTGATCAGCGGCTGCTCATCAGGAATCGGACTGGCGCTTGCCGGAGAATTCGCAAAGGAGAGGTATCGGGTCTGCGCCACGGCACTCGATAAAAAAGATATCGATTATTTGAAGGGGAAAAATACGGAGACCTTCACCCTGGATGTCAACAGCAGCAGATCTATTCAGACCTGTATAAAAGCCGTACTGAAAAAATGGGGTCGCGTTGACATCCTGGTGAACAATGCAGGATACGGTCTCATCGGTCCCCTCATCGAGCTGCCCCTTGACAAAATTCGGTCTCAGTTCGAAACGAATCTCTTCGGCCTTATCGCCCTCACCCAGGCGGTGGTTCCTCAGATGATAGAGAGAAAATCCGGGAAGATAGTCAATATCGGCAGTGTGTCCGGAATACTGACACCACCCTTCGGCGGTGCTTACAGCGCGACCAAATCCGCCGTGCATACCATTTCGGATGCGCTCCGGATCGAGCTTTCACCATTCGGCATACAGGTTGTCACCGTTCAGCCCGGCGCCATTAAAACCGGATGGGGTGATTTTGCCTCAAGAGGTCTCGATAAATTCAGGAAGAAGACCTCACGCTACTCGCCGGTTGCAGCATTTATTGAAAATCGGGCAAAATCACATCTTGATAATCCGACCTCAGCCGAGGATCTCGCCCGGGTGCTCGTGCGTGCCGTCTCGAAGAAGAGAACACCTCCCCTGATAAGAATCGGGCACGAGTCATTCAGGCTCCCCTTTCTAAAAGCGGTGCTGCCACAAGGGGTGATCGATCGAATACTCTATAAGAAGTTCGGTTTGGATCGGCTCTAATGATCGGGGAAATAGAGAGCGAAAAATTATCTTCAGACAGGATTACAGGATGATCTGGATATATTTCAAAGGGTGATAACAGGAAGAAAGTATTGCAGTAATCAAATCAATTGAAATGTCATTTTCAGTATTCAGCAGAATATGTTGGCAACCAGGATGCCATATCAATAT
>CAZZCF010000306.1:0-2804 GCA_964652955.1 uncultured Leptospirales bacterium | reverse complement strand
TATTTATCTTTTGAAGTGAATTATTTATCTCTGCGAGAGCGAGCTGGTATTCCTGGGGATTTCTATTGCCGGTGATGATCACCTCCTGCGAGAGGTTTCGAAGTCGTGATGATATTTCTATCGCCTTCTGAATCAGACTCCGAGCGGTAAGCGCAATGCTCAGCGCTTCGTAGAGATCTCTCTCTTTCTGGAAAGATATACTCCCCGGATCTGCGTTTGCTCTGGAAGGGACCGGATTGTTCTGTTTCGGTGTTCTTGGACTTTGTACGGTGGTTAGAGATCTTCCGTGAATGAACGCCTGTAAGCTTGTGATAATATTCATGTTATTCCCTCCCTGGACTCTCAGTATTACAATATACACATTGTAGTTCTGAGTCAAATACAAATTTACCGAGCAGTGCGGTTTGTTTCTTGATTATCGCCCATTGTATATGTATCACTTTCCATAGGTGCGGCGAGAGGGTGATATAAAATATTGATTGAAACGGGGAATGTATTTTGATACCTTGTAGCGTACGGAAACGATTTCTTATTACCAGTGAGCTGATCTTCGGATTGAATATATTCATGAATTTAATTTTCAATGCAGATTTATCAAATGAGAGGACAGCTGCTATGAGACAGTGTATCAGGCTTCTCGGTTTGATTCTAATTGTTTTGCTTGTCAGCTGTAGCGATAAGGATGAACCAAACAGGGTGCCACTCGACCAGTTTAATATCGATAATTCAAATGATTACCGATACATATTCAGAAAAACAATACAGAAAGAGCACTGGGAGGAGAATCGTTATAAAAAAGATGAGTTTCAGGAATAGCTTGTTGCACGATAGAATATGCATTCAAACTTACCTTCATGGTACTTTCGGTATTCTTTTCCGGAACAGTGAAGCCTGTTGAATCGAATTTACATAGTTGAGGAATGAGCTCATGGATGACAATCGCTCTTCTTCGGAGAGGGATGGAGGGGAGAGAAGACGTTTTTATGTTTTATACGGAATTATAATAGCAATAGTCGTTGGTGTTGTTATTGGTGGTCTGCTCCCTGATCTTGCAGTAGGATTTTCCTTCCTTGGAGAGATGTTTCTCAATCTCCTGATGATGATAGTTGTCCCGCTCGTCATTCTCTCAATGATAGTCGGCATCACCAATCTTGGTGATATCAGAAACCTTGGTGCGATTGGAAGACGGACGATAATATACTATCTCACAACCACAGGTATTTCGGTGCTCATTGGGATAATTCTCGTAAATATTGTACAGCCCGGTTCTGATATCAGACCCGGAGAGAATCGCGGTGATCTTGCCTATACCATTGACAGTCGTGATAATACGATTGTCGTGCTCACGAATGGAACACTGGAAAGAAAGCAGTATGGTGAACAGTATGTTTTAAAGCTTATCGATCAGCAGATGAAGGGGACCATAGAGTCAGCTTCATCACATAAAATTAAGGTGAAATTCTGGGAAGATTGTCAGGAAAAGAGCGATCTCTATCTCATGACTGATAAGGGTCATCGAGTTCCGGTTGTGAATAGGGACGGTCAACTCATCGTTTCGAAACGAGAGCTGCAATCCTCAGGCACAGGAATAGAGATAACGCTTCCTCTCTCGGAGAGGATACTGGGCAAGGAGAAGAAAAACGTTCTCGAAACCCTGATGGAAGTTCTGGTTGGTGATAAGAGCTCTGGTAAGGAGGGGCTCTTCCCGCGAAATGTCCTCAACGCGATGGTGCGGATGGACATTCTTCCCTTGATACTCTTTTCATTGCTTGTCGGTGCGTCACTGTCAGTTCTCGGTGATCGGGGATCGCGGGCAATTGAGGTTATCTCGGTGCTCAATGATGCGGTAATGAAGATTATCGAGTGGATTATGCTCATTGCGCCATTCGGTATTTTTGGGATTATCTCGGCAAGAATAGGAAGCGCCGGCGGTTTTAAGGGCTTTATGCCGGAGCTCCTTGCACTCGGCAAGTACAGCTTTACGGTTTTTCTGGGACTCACCATTCATGGGATGATTGTTCTCCCCGCTATACTCTTCCTCTTCTTGCGGAGAAATCCTTTCCGATTTATGCTCGGCGTTGGTGCTGCTCTGTTGAACGCATTCTCAACCGCTTCGAGCTCTGCAACGCTGCCAATCACTATGGATACGATTGAGCGAGAAAATGGAATATCGAATCGTACGGCGAGTTTTGTCCTTCCGATTGGTGCAACTATTAATATGGATGGGACAGCACTCTATGAGGCGGTTGCGGCGATGTTCATTGCACAGGTGTATGGCATTGAATTGGGTTTAATTCCTCAGGCAATCGTTTTTGTTACTGCAACCCTTGCAGCTATCGGGGCAGCGGGGATTCCTGAAGCAGGTCTGGTTACCATGGTTATTGTTTTGAGAGCGGTGGGTCTTCCGGTTGAAGGTATCGGGTTGATCCTCACTATCGACTGGTTTCTCGATCGCTTTCGGACGACTATTAATGTCTGGGGTGATTCCGTCGGTGCCGGGGTAATAGAATCATTGGAGATGAAGGATTGATGAGGGAGCATCAACTCATCATCCCTGAAGATTTACAGCAATACTGGTGTCGTAGAAACGGCAGTCACTTATCGATGAGTACCTATTGTTATCAGAGTGAGGAGCAGGAGCATAGTGGATATGAAAGAGAATGCATTTCGAGTACCGCTTTTCATTCGCGGAGATATTGATGGATTCATCGGTCTCTTTACGGATAATCTGGTAAATCTGCTCATCATTACCGGATTGTGCCTGGGGATCGGAATGCCCCGTGAGCTGGTTTTTGGGAAAATAC
>CAZZCF010000305.1:2569-2828 GCA_964652955.1 uncultured Leptospirales bacterium | reverse complement strand
ATGACTGGGAAAAAAGTCGAGTACTCAAAATTCATTCCAGAGAAGGTTGAAAAAAGGGCACTGCTTGAAGTGCGACATATCTCCAAAAGGGATAATTTTAAGGATATCAGTTTTCAGCTCTTTCAGGGGGAAATCCTTGGCATTACCGGACTTCTCGGATCCGGGAGAACAGAGCTTGCGCTTTCGCTTTTTGGGATGTACCCAATCGATTCCGGTCAGATATTCGTCGATGGAAAGCCCCAAAAAATACGATCAGTGC
>CAZZCF010000305.1:0-2559 GCA_964652955.1 uncultured Leptospirales bacterium | reverse complement strand
CAGTGCAGGAAGCGAAAGAACTTGGGATCGGGTATGTGCCTGAAAACAGATTGCTTCAGGGGCTCATTTTAGAACAGTCAGTAGATGATAATCTCGTCATGTCTATCATTAAAAGACTGATCGGTAAGCTCCGGCTTATCGACGTCGAAGAACGGCAGAGTATTGTTGAGCGATGGATACAGGATTTGAATATCAAGGTTTCTGACGCTTCCTACACCGTGCAGACTCTTTCTGGAGGGAACCAGCAGCGGGTTGTCATCGCAAAGTGGCTTGCAATTAACCCTAAAATATTGATCCTCGACGGTCCGACGATTGGGATTGATGTTGCGGCAAAAAGCAGTATTCACAACATTATACGAGAACTCTCGAAAAAAGGTGTGGGTATCATCATCATCTCTGATGAGGTTCCGGAAATCGTGGCAAACTGCAATCGTGCGTTCATCATGAGAAAAGGTCGCTTTGTTCATGAGTTCAATACTGAAGATGTGGATGTGAAAGAGATACAAGAGCGTATTGAAATAAATTATTAGTGGATGAATGCATACACAATGTTTTCAGTGTCAAGGAACAGTGAACATGAAAAGATTTTTCAGACAAAATGAATTCTATCTCATCATAATCATAGTCATTTTATCTATAATCATTACCTCTCTCAATAAAGAGTTTTTCACGTTTGAAAACCTGTTCGATTTGCTAAAAAGCTATTCATTCCTCGGAATATTGTCTGTGGGAATCCTTGTTGTACTCATAGCGGGCGGTATTGACATCTCCTATACGGCCATTGCTCAGGTTGTTGAATACGCTATGGTCGTATTAATTGCACAAATTAACGGGAATATGTTCGAAGCTTTTCTCATTGCATCAGTCATCGGTATTGCGATGGGCGCGTTCAACGGCGTATTTATTCATTTTTTCAAGATACCGGCTATTATCACCACCATTGCGACCAACAACCTGTTTTTCGGCTTGCTCTACGTGTTCTCAAAGGGTGACGTGATTTATGTGATACCGGAAGTATTTTGGAAGTTCGCGGAGATTAAAATATTCAAATTATTGAATCCTTCCGGGATTACCTACGGATTGTCGGTTGTTACGATCATATGGATTATAGTGCTTGTGTTCGCATATTTCCTGCTCAGACACACAAAGCTGGGTCGTGGTATTTACGCAATGGGCGGGAACAGAATCTCTGCACAGAGGGCGGGTTTTAACCTGCTCCGAATAGAAATGTTTGTGTACAGTTTCATGGGATTTCTCTCAGGGATTGCGGGTCTTGTGCACGCAGTGCTTGTACAGTCTGCAATTCCCAATTCGATTGTAGGGAAAGAGCTCGATGGAATTGCAGCAGTCGTACTTGGAGGTGCGAATCTTGCTGGTGGTGCAGGTACTCTTGGCGGAACGCTGCTCGGAGTTCTGCTCATCGCCATCATGAGCAACGGCCTCACCTTAATGAGGGTGTCTGCATACTGGTATAACATATTTATTGGTGCGATTGTCACAATAAGTGTGAGTGTGAGTGCATATCAGCGAAAACAGAAAGAGAAAAAGAGAACAAGCGTCATAATTGAATCGTGAGGGAGGAAGTACTTTGTTTCGCAACCGTTCGGAGGTAATGGTTCTGAGTATAATACTCATTGTCGTTTTTATATTCATGTGGATTATGAGTCCCGGGCAATTCGTCAAGATAGGGAATATTCAATCAATGGCGTTTCAACTACCTGAGCTGGGGGTCCTTTCACTCGGAATGATGGTTACATTGCTTACCGGAGGAGTGAACCTCGCAATTATCGCAACCTCAAATCTTACAGGGGTTGTAACGGTCACGTTGATGAATGAATTTCTGGGTGATGCTGAGAGTGATGCCATTTCTTCCTTCGAAGTGCTCCTTTCGATAATCGCGGGTTTCGCAGCCTCACTTGGGGTCGGGCTTGTAATTGGACTACTTGTGTCCAATGTGGGAGTATCGCCGATTCTTGCAAGTCTGGGTCTGATGACATTTATCGACGGTGTGAATATTGTGTTGACGAAAGGATACACGATCTCCGGTGTTCCAAAATCGTTTATTTTTCTCGGGAACGAATTGATACTCGGTATACCAATTCCTATAATTGTGTTTGCGCTCTGTGCAGCGCTGATGGCGATCGTGCTGAACAAAACCGCGCTGGGCTACAGCATCTACATGGTCGGCTCAAACGAGATCGCAACGATGTTCTCAGGAATCAATAACAAGGCGGTATTGATCCGTGTGTATCTTATTTCATCGTTCATGGCCTCTATTGCAAACGTCATCATGATGGGTCGATTTAATTCAGTAAAGGCGAACTACGGGTCTTCCTATCTATTGGTGACGATTCTCGCGTCGGTTTTAGGTGGGACGAGCGCATACGGCGGATTCGGCAAGGTGTTAGGTCTGATACTCTCATTGATTATTTTGCAGATAATCGCAAGCGGACTGAATCTCATGCTGGTTGATCCATTTCTCACAACAGCGATGTGGGGCGCAATTATGTTACTTGCCATGGTCGCGAATTACATAAGCGCGAACTACAGAAGTCAGAA
>CAZZCF010000304.1:0-2863 GCA_964652955.1 uncultured Leptospirales bacterium | reverse complement strand
TATTAATGCGAACCTTCGATTGGTGGTATCAATAGCGAAAAAATATGCCAATCGGGGGATGCACTTCTTCGATCTCATTCAGGAAGGAAATATCGGGTTGATAAAAGCTGTCGATAAATTTGAATATCGCAAGGGATATAAGTTCTCAACATATGCAACCTGGTGGATTCGGCAGGCAATAACAAGAGCAATTTCTGACCAGGCAAGAACAATCCGGGTACCGGTTCACATGATCGAGCAGATTAACAAGGTTATGAGAGAAACGCGGCTCTTCCAGCAGGAATTTGGCAGAGAGCCAAAACCGCATGAGCTTGCTGAGCGTCTCGGATGGAATATAACCAAAGTAAAAGGCGTCAAAAATGTTGCACGTGAGCCAATATCGCTGGAAACTCCGGTCGGTGAAGAGGAGGACTCTCTGCTGGGAGACTTTATCGAAGATAAAGATGTCGACTCCCCTGCGAATACTGCTGCGTACCGTCTTCTCTCCGAACAGATTAATGCCGTTCTGAAAACGCTTCCCGCACGCGAGCAGAAAGTTATCAGAATGCGATTTGGTCTGGATGATGGCTATTCACATACGCTGGAAGAGGTTGGATACGTCTTTAAAGTAACACGAGAGCGAATAAGACAGATTGAAGCAAAAGCGTTACGAAGGTTGCGTCACCCCACACGGGCGCGAAAACTCAAGGATTATCTGGATTACATGTAAATAAAAAGCAATAAACCCCATCTGAGAATATCAAGATGGGGTTTATTATGCTCAATAAACATAATCATCATGGAACAGAGAGAATCAACAGAAAAGAGAACTCAAATTGGTGAGCCGGTATCAATTATTGGTGCCGGCTCGTGGGGAACAACAGTTGCGAAGGTTATTGCGGAAAATAATCCGGAGGTCATGGTAAAGCTCTGGGCGTACGAAAAGTCTGTTGTTAAAAGTATTCACGATAATCACGTGAACGAACTCTATCTCCCGGGAATAAAATTACCAACTTCCATCAATCCGACAAACAATCTCCGTGATGCCGTATCAGAAGCACGTTTGATAATAATTGCTACTCCCTCGAAAGTGGTGTATGAAACTGCCCAGAAGATATCCAGATATATTTCTGATGAGGCATACATCGGTTACTTAACAAAGGGATTCTGCCGCGTACACAACAACATTGTAACCATTTCCGAGGCGCTCTTAAGTGCACTATCGGTGAGCGATGACAGAATTGTCGCACTTTCCGGACCGACTCACGCAGAGGAGCTCGTTAAGGAGTTTCATACCTGTCTGAATATTGCGGGGGTTTCCCGGGATGCCTGTCAGCGATTCGCTTCTCTCCTTTCTTGCAGATACCTCGAATGCAGAATAAGCAATGACATTAAAGGTGTTGAATTGGGTGGCACCTTGAAGAACCCTGCGGCTATCGCAGCAGGAATGATAAGCGTACTGCCGAACTGCGGAGACAATCTCACCGGCGCGCTGATAGCCGAGTCATTCAAGGAAATTCTTCGTATCGGAAGAACTTTTCAGGTGAAGGATGAAACCCTCTGTGATATTTCAGGGCTGGGCGATCTCATTGCGACAGCTATGAGTGAACACAGCAGGAACAGGCGCTTCGGGAGAGATATCGCACGGAGAATACTCAGCAAGGGACAAACAATCAGCATGTATGATCGGCTCTTAATGCGCTTCAAGCCTGAATCCGTTTTCGAAAAGATGAGCGAACGATTGCACTATCTCGCTGAAGGAGCATATGCTATTGAACCGCTCATTGAGCTTGCAGATCAGCGAGGAATTGCGATTCCCGTATACCGGTCCCTCTATGAAATCCTGTTAAATAAGAAATCCCCCGATCTCCTCATCGAGACGGTAAAGAATCCGGCCAGATTTGATGAAATCTATCAGAGGACAAAGATACATGTGAGCAAAAGGAAAAAGGGGATGGAGCGGGTAAAAGCCGCTCTCTTCAAAAATGTAATTATAAAAAGGACTCTTGATAGATTTCTCTCGGATACCGAGCTCAGGGAACAGCTCTTTGAATATCGTGAACTCTTTCTATCACACATCGAGAAGGAACGCCCCAGGAAGATGAAAGCCAACCACAACAGGGAGAGAGATGCTGAAATTGCACTGTTTGAAAAGATGAATGAAAATAATATCAGTGATGTTCTCAGTGATCTCCTGCAGCTCTATTTACGGGGATTTGCGGACAGGTTTAATCCATTTCTCTCTCTCCTGCTCTATACAGGAATCAGGATTATAAACCTCCCGAATATTCTGTTCAGACGAAATTATTATAAGGGGCTCTTCAGGCGAAATATTAAGATCAGGGGTGATATCGAAGGAGTACGAGCGGCGTCCAGCCACTCCAATGTTGTCTATGCACCAACATTCAGGAGTTACTACGATTTTCTCTTCCTGAACATTGCCATAAGGCGGCTTTCCCTGTATGTGCCGAGATATTTTGTAAGCAGCGCAGTGATCAGAAGCTCATTCTGGGCAAAGCTTATCAGGTTCGCCGGTGGTTATATCATTGATGTGTATAAATTCGTTAATCCGGCATACAGAGAAGTTATAAAATCTTATCTCACCACCCTCGTGGGACATGGAGTGCCGGTCATGTTTTTCCCGGAGATATACGTCTCCAAGGATGGAAATATTCGAAATATTAACCGGGAATTTATCACCAGCATCGTAGAATCAGTTGTGATGAATAATGAAGAAATAGCGCTGATTCCCATCGAGATATCTTATTACGAGAAACCCTGCGGACTGGATGTTGATGAAAATCTTGAAGAAATATCCCTGAAAAACGATGTGTTTCACAATGTCGCTGAGATACATTTTTCAAAACCGATTTTGGTCTCCGAT
>CAZZCF010000303.1:0-2866 GCA_964652955.1 uncultured Leptospirales bacterium | reverse complement strand
GGTTCTCCCGTGATGCGATAGCTATAAGCATCAGGCAATGTGTTGTCCAGATGTTCCGATATCCTCTCCAGAATATGCTCGATCTCAGCCGTGCCTATCATATGTCCCTGCCGCTCCCAGAGCCGAGCAAATAAATTCGTTCGCTTGTAGAAAACATCAATATATGCCTCAAAATCGTCAATCCTCCCATCGGAGTCCTCATCCTCACCGGAATACAGCTCCAGATAATCCCATATATCCATATCCTTTTCGGGAATTTTATAATAAGCGGGATCATCATTGTTCATTGCCATATGCATCGTCTTAATAAAATCGGGAAATCCCTCCGTTCTCCCGATATTGAGGTCAGCATTCTCATCCGCAACAAGCCATTTTCTCAATCCATCGACTGTTTTTAAAAAATCAGAGCTTTTTATCCCATCCTCCTCTCCGGCATCGATGAGAATGTTTATCCCCCAGGCACCACCAAACTTCTTTCCGATATCATTAAGGCTTGTTCTCACATAATCGTCCTCCTTAAAATACGAGAGGAACGATGTCTCGACATTGAGCCTGAATAGACCGACTATCGACACTACCATGATAATTATAATACAAACGAGAACGGTCCTGCTATGCCGGGTTGCACCATGAGTCATGATTGCAACGATTCTATCGATGAAGGTCTTCTTAACCGACTTATCTTTTTTCATCATTATTTGCGGCATCCGATGAGGCATGAGAACAAATACAGCAGGAATAAGCGATGTTGCAATAAGTACGGCAAAGAGAACACCGATAGCTGAAAAGATCCCCCACTCCCTGATTGCTGATACCTGATTGGTGGCCAGCGTCATGAAACCCACAAAGGTGGTCAAACCAGCAAGGAGCACGGTTATTGAGATGTGAGCCATTGACAATCTGAGCCCTTCTCGTTTCCCCCTGGAAGAGATGAGGTCAAAATCAAAATAGTACTGATTGAGAATGTGAATCGAATAAGAGCTTCCGACCGCTATCATCAGAACGGGTAGAGAGACCTCCATAACCGTTATCTTATATCCGAGATGGCCTATCAGACCGAGAATCCAGAGAACTCCCATTAGAAGGGTTACAAAGGGAAGCGCTACCCCTCGTGCCGATCGAAAGTTGAAGAAAAAAATCACCACAACAACGAACATAACAATGGGCATAAAGTTGATGAGATCATTGTGCATATAATCGTGGGTAACCTTATTAATAACCGGGATACCCTGAGCAACAATCTGCAGATCCTCGTAACTCTGAGCGAGCTCCCAGAGCTCACGTGAAATCGGATCGTGATCCTTAATGTTCTCGAGCCGTATGAGAACACAAAAATCGGTAATCGCTCCAGTATTCGGATCGCGTGAATAGAGGCCTCTATCAAAGGCCGGGTTTCGCTCAAGTTTCCTTCTGAACTCCTGAAATTCCATTTCAGTTTGAGGCAGTATCCTCTTACCGTTTTCGTCCTCATCGATAAGATCATAGGTTTCAAGGATATCATTTTCACCCTTAATATCCTTCATGGTCAGGGGGGAAATAATATCATCAACCAGCTCCTGCTTTTTCAGATCATACGAGTGTTCGATTGCATCTGCTAAACACAGCAGATCGCTTTTCGCAAGGGTGCTCTTGACATCTGAATGATTTTTTAATTTTCGGAACAGAAATCGTTGAAAGCACGGATCGCTTTTAAATTCCTCGCGCAGGATATCGCGGTGTATTCCCTCACGCGAAGTCAGTGATATAAATTTCTCTTTTCGCCTCTTCTCCTTATCCTCATCAAATTCCTGGTACTCTTCAATATCAGTGATGATATTATCTATACGCTTGAAGGCATCATATGACCAGAGGGAGTCATGACTGATTCCGAGGATGATAAACTTACCGAGATTCCCGTATATCTCCTTAACCTTCTCATAGTACAGATACTCACTGTCTCGCTTTGGCATCATGGCATCCATTGAGTTCTCAAACCGGAGGTCCTTTATTCCAGTCGAGAGGACAACCGTAATGAGGACGAGTGTGATTATTACCGCTTTTGGTCTTCTTAATACAAAGCTAATATATCTATCCATTCCGTCTCCTCATCCTGCAATACAACATCTTCTATTACACGGTATTTCCCGATACCTGTGGAAGTTTCTGTTTTTGCCATTCCTTCTTCACGATGCCAAAGAGAAATAATTCACTAAATGAGCGTAGCGTTTCCTTTACTGAAAGGTTGTTTTCGAGTATAAACTCAGGAGTGAGCACTTTGGATATAGCGCCGGTTAAAAATCCCGCAACAATGGAAAGGTTGATGTTCTCGAAGATACCGGACAGAATGCCCTCCCTGACCGCCTCTTTTATAAGATTCACTCTGTCATTCCTAAATCTTTCAAGCTGCTCATTCACCTCGGGATAGAATTTCTGCATATCCTGCAACATCGGTGTTGAAACTGCTCCGAACTGCTCAAGGGTGATTTCAACAAATCGGTAAAGTTTCTTTAACGGATCCCTCTCGTGTGTATCAATTTCCCGAAACTCCTTTTGCAACCGATCAAACTTCTCATTTACAACAATCCAAACCAGATCATCCTTACTTCTGAAAATCTTGTAAAAAGTCTTCTTAGAAATACCACATTCCTCTGCAAGTATATCAATGGTGATTCTTTTAATACCATAAACCTCACTTAACTGATTGAAACGCTCTTTGATTCTCTTAGCAATATTATTACTCATAGTTAAACTTAGTGATTTTATGATAGTGATTAATTCTGTAAACTTTTAAAACCATAATAGTTTCCATAGTGCTGAAGTCAATGAAAATTTTTTTCATACTGGTGAACCCATACGCGACAAAGGATCATTATAGTTATTCAGTTAT
>CAZZCF010000302.1:0-2873 GCA_964652955.1 uncultured Leptospirales bacterium | reverse complement strand
AAAAAAAACGGTATTTCACCCGATTGATTTCCTTTATCAAGGAGCGTATCTTTACGAACAGTGCATGCTGTTTGATGAGTACTATCAACGGCAAAAGCATTCTCGCTTATTATTATGAGGATGGAGGAGTAGACATGAAGGGGAAAAAATTTCAGAGCTTGAAGATAATTCTCTCTTCAATCGTGGTGCTGATTGTCATTTTACTGACAGCGGTACTTGTAACCGTCTCGTACAACGCAGCATATCAATCGGTTGAAAGCGCATATCTCAATCAGCTGCAGAACTTTAACAAGGACGTTGAACGACAATTAGCAGCCTTCTATGAACAGCAGGTCAACAATGCAAAGTTTCTTGCCAGCAACCGGACTATCGTGAACGCAGCGCAATCGGGAAATTTCGATGTGGCACGGGGCATGCTCACGAGTTATTTCAAGAACATTGGCGGCCTGGAAAACATTTTTATTTCAACGGCTGAAGAGAACACGATGATTGTCGCCGATGGAAAAAATGGAAAATCGGTAGGCCTCCGCTGGAAAGACACAGGCTTTAACGATAATATAAGCAATGCGCTCAGAGGCAAAATTCACATCAGCAACCCGTATAAATCTCCGGCAACCGGCATTCCCGTCGTACTGATAACGGTTCCCATTGTGGAGGGGAAACGGGTGGTCGGAATTTTCGGACTCCCATTCGATCTCGGCACCTTCTCATTTAAGATGGTCAAGGACATCAAGATAGGCAAGACCGGTTATCCCTTTATTATGGACGATAAAGGGCTCACCTTTGCACATCCCGACAAGGATATGATACTCACGCTGGACGTCAAGGAACATGACTGGGGAAAGCAGATGCTCGCTTCTGCAAGCGGCACTATTGTTCGCTACGAATGGAAAGGCAAAGATAAGATACTCACCTTTGTTAAAAACGATACATACCGGTTTATCTCCGCATCAACGATGTACGTTTCCGACATCAATGAGGATGCGCGGGCAATGGCAGTCATAATGGTCATTCTGGGCATTATCTGCATCGTTTTTGCGGGCATTTCCATATTCATCATCATTGTACGGAAGCTCAAACCGCTCGATGAATGTAAAAACGTGATGAACGATATGGCACAGGGCAATCTCACCTCACGTTACGAAGGGAAGATGTCCGGAGATGAAATCAGTGAGATTGCGAAGACGATGAACAGCTCGCTGGATCAATTTGAAGAGCTCATCTCATCGATTATCGTTGCCTCACAAAATCTCGCCCAGGCGGTCGAACAGATATCCACCGGAAATCAGAGCCTCTCTCAGCGGACGTCCGAACAGGCGTCGGCACTCGAGGAGGTGGCTTCCACCATCGAAGAGGCGACGGCAACCATCAAGCAAAATGCGGAGAATGCACAGGAGGCGAATCGAATGTCCGAGGACAGTCTCCGGCTGGGTGATGACGGCAGTGCGGTGGTGAATGAAGCTGTCAGATCAATAAACGACATAAGCGAATCGAGCAAAAAGATAGGCGATATCATTACGGTTATAAACGAAATAGCTTTTCAGACAAATCTCCTCGCACTGAATGCAGCAGTCGAAGCAGCACGTGCCGGCGATCAGGGGAGAGGTTTTGCGGTCGTTGCCGGTGAAGTGAGAAATCTGGCGCAGCGCGCCCGTAATGAGGCAAATAATATCGACGATCTCATCAAGAATTCTATTGAAAAGATTGAGAAGGGCTCCGAGCTCTCGAACAAGAGTGGTGAAGCGCTCGTTGAGGTTATCGCCTCCATACAGCGGATGAACCAGCTGATATCCGAAATCGCTGCTGCAAGTGAGGAGCAGCGGCAGGGAATCGATCAGATCAATATCGCTGTAAGCGAGATGGACACCATGACGCAGCAGAATGCCGCGCTCGTCGAAGAGACCGCTGCTGCCAGCGAGGAGATGGCCAATCAGGCACAGGAGCTCCTCAAAACGATGGAGCAATTCAAAATCAGTAAACACAAGACCCTTGAGATCGAAAATAAGCGAAAAAAAGTTTCATTACATCTCCTCGACCATAACGGCGACCGTGAAAGCAAGAAGACTGAAAAAAACAGCAAGATGAAAGATGGCAATGGAAACGGCAGGGGAATAGCAGGTGAACATAAAAATGAAATACACAATGTCGATCAACTTCTCAATGACGGGTTCGAGGAGTTCTGAATCACTGCCCGGTGCCAATGAACGAAAGCTCACTGATTCAAATCGGCAGCGACGAGGATACTGAGATGGGAGAAGTATACAGAACACAATCACGATGCGAAACGGCGAACCGCTTGAATGCGCTCCTTCACGAAATTGAAGAAAGGAACCGGGAAGACTTGATGCACTGTATGTTCAGTCTATTGATGCACAGCAACCATGAGCAGGGGAAAACGAGCAGGGTGCTGGAACAACTGGCAGACGACTTTTTCTCTTTGTCTGAAAATCTGTTTCATCTGGCGGATTTCATATCATCACGATGGCCAAATGAAAAGAGAGATCTCGAGCTCAAGAGCTTCATCAAACCGCCATCTTCAAAAAAGCGGTCAACGATAAAAACAATACAG
This sequence comes from uncultured Leptospirales bacterium, assembly GCA_964652955.1. Taxonomy (GTDB): domain Bacteria; phylum Spirochaetota; class UBA4802; order UBA4802; family JAKQUI01; genus CAZZCF01. The sequence goes on along the minus strand of CAZZCF010000302.1, from coordinate 304 downwards.
CGGGAGCATCAGCAATGGGTGATATGAAGCTACAGGATGTTTTCGTCGAGGAGTTCAAGGAGATAGCGGAGCACCTGGAGACGGATATCGTGAAGCTGGAGGAGGGCTTCAGCGCCGAGCTCGTCAACGACATTTTCCGGTACGTGCACACCATAAAGGGGAGCGCGGGGGTTGCGGGATATACCGAGCTCTACGAGTTCACCCATCAGCTTGAGAATCTCCTCGATATGGTGCGAGCCGGCGCGCTCGAGCCCGATCAGGAGATGATCGATCTTCTCCTGGAGAGCCTCGACTGGATGAAGAT
>CAZZCF010000301.1:0-2894 GCA_964652955.1 uncultured Leptospirales bacterium | reverse complement strand
TTTAAAGAATAATGTCCTGTACTTCTTCGCGGTCAGTGCCTATGACAGTTACAAACCGGATACCAGATACAATCATGAGTCCAAACTGTCGAAGGAGATAACCGCACGACCTTTTGCCGGGTCTGAGATTGATAACTAAACGACGGAGAACTCTATGTCTTTAAATAATTATACCCTGGGGGAGCTCTCGAGCAGACTTAAAAGCATCCCGCTCTATCAAAGTATTAAAGGTTCGAATGTTTTGAAGGAGCTGGACTTCTTTTCCGATCTCGATGAGAAGGTTCTCGATGAAATATCTGATACCGTTGTTATATCGGAGTTTTCGGAGGGTGATATCATCTGCCGGCACGGCATGTTCGATGAGCAATTCTATATCCTTCTTTCCGGCTCAGTGAAAGCGGTGATACCCACGGTGAACGAACCGAAGTTTGAGCTCTTCGAGCTGGTCCCCGGTGATTTTTTCGGAGAGGAGATAGTCTTCTCGACTGACCCGAGAGAGAATACTATTATTGCCAAAGAGAATACGATGACCCTCTCCATACCGGGTGAAGCGCTCAAGCATTTAAATGATGTTTCGCCGAAGATCAAATCGCTGATGGATCAGAGATATATTGAGCGGAAGCTGAAGATAGATCTCAGGAGAGTCCCTCTCTTTACCCATCTGGGTGACGATCTCTTTACTGAAGTCCTCAGTCGAGTTGAGCTTGTAACGGTTGATGCCGGTACGGTGATCTTTCACGAGGGTGATCCTGGCGATGATTTTTATCTTATCAGGGATGGCGAGGTTAATGTGTATCGCAGTATCAATGGCGAGAAGAAGGTTATTGCGCTTCTCAGTGACGGCCAGTTCTTCGGTGAAATGGCCCTCCTCTGTGACGATACACGGAATGCAACGGTAGAGGTAACCCGGAATACTGACCTGGTGAGGCTCTCCCGCAATGACTTTCTCGATATCATCGAGAAGGATCTTGTCATGGTGAAGGAGCTTGACAAGATCGTCGAGCAGCGGAAGAAGAATCGGGAAGATATCTTGAATAATCCGAATATTGCCATCATAACGAGAAAGCTGCTGGACACGAACCGGGATATCAACAAGCATCTCGATATAATCTCACAGTGCACCGTTGATACGGATGCGGGGAGCGCCCTGCTGGCAACCCTTCCCGGCTCACGTTACCCCTATGTGTATCCGCGTGATAGCGCCTGTGCGTCACGATTCCTCTACAAGCTTATCATCAGTCCCCTGAAGGCCGGGGATATCGCTTTCAGGCTCCTCGGCGAGATAGCACGTTTTATCCTCCACTGTCAGCGCGACGATGGTTACTGGGGTCAGCGATACGGCATCATGGGGGAGGATAAGGGAATCTATAAACAGGAAGATAATGTCGCGCATGGGGTCAATATTCTGTGCAGGTATTTACTGGCGGCAAAGCAGCGAAATGTTGAGATAAATGACTTGGAAATGTATCTTGCTGCGATTGATAGGGGATCGGAGTATGCACGGCATAATTATTATCGGAATGAAATACACCTGTTTTATTCAACGACCTCGATTCATGAATCGGCGATTGAAGAGGGGTATTCCATATGGGTGAATTACGCATACCTGCTTATGTTACGGTTGATGGAACGGGTGGGTACTGAATACGGTATCATTGACAGGTTTCCTGAAGAGATGGAGCTGAAGAAGGGTTTTGAGTCAACAATCGATACTGTATTTGCTCTTTCAGATAGATACGTGAGGAGGCTGAAACCTGATGGAGTGGTTGATCTCAGGCCCGATATCACGCTCATGAGCGCCTACTTTTTTGGAACCGGAATGGATATTGATTATTTTAACAATACGGAAGAGTTTGTGAATTCCGTTGCGTATATTGAACAGCAGTTATGGGATCCGGATCTGGGGATGCTCCAGCGGTATCTGCCCTTTATTGAGGATCCACATACTCATATACATGCCGGGAACGGACCCTGGATTCAGTATACTGCTATGCTTGCTCAATACTACTACTATGTTGACAACATAGAAAAGGGTGACAGGATTCTGGAAATTGTTGATAAATACAGCTCGAGGGAAGGGTATCTGTGCGAGCACTTTACTACACCTGAGAGATTTTATGAGTTCAAGAGACTCGAGTGGCTCTCGGGAATGGATTTCGAAAAAGAATTCTCACCCCACATACTGGTTTCCGGCATTACCTATGACCTTATTGTCGAAGAGTTGAATCATATGAAGAATTCTTATGATGATGTTGAAAAGAAGTGTACCTCTGGCAATAATAAGTACATATCCTTCGCGACGCCACTCATGTGGTCACACGCTGAGTACGCAATGGCTCTCCTCTTTCGAAACGAAGCGGAACTAAAACAATTCTCGTGATCATATACTGATGAAAACATTAAAGAAGGATATGTATATTCCTCCGAAGGAAATTTCTGCTATTTCGGCTATTGTACAAACCTTTCATCAGAAAGGGTATGAATGCTATCTGGTGGGAGGATCGGTGCGAGATTTGATACTGGACCGTCCCATTGACGATTTCGACTTCGCTACCAATGCGCATCCCCGCGTTGTAACAGCCCTCTTCAAACGTGTCATTCCAACGGGTATCAAGCACGGGACCGTCTCGATCCTGATAAAAGGAAAACCGTATGAGGTTACCACCTATCGATCTGATGGAAGGTATATCGACGGGAGGAGACCCGAGCATGTCATCTTCTCGGATACTCTCGAAGAGGATGTCAAGAGGCGTGATTTCACTATCAATGGTCTCGCCTATGATTTTCTCAGAGAGGAGGTTGTCGATTATGTTGATGGATTAGCGGATATTGAAAGAAGAATTATCAGGACAATTGGGGATCCCGTTGATAGATTCAGCGAGGATGGATTGCGA
>CAZZCF010000300.1:0-2896 GCA_964652955.1 uncultured Leptospirales bacterium | reverse complement strand
CATATTGCGATATAGTATATTCAAACATATATGTTAGAGTATATAGATTAAAATTTACCTCGGCTGAATCAGGATGTATATCTAATGCCCTGAGATAATATTTTTCAGCCATATCATAATTTCTCAATATGAAATAGATGTTCCCGAGATTGTTGAGGGCTTGATAATGATTTCCGTCCAGCGAGATAACCTCAAGGTAGTATTTTTCAGCGTCGGACAGATGTCCGAGTTTTTTGTTTAGAAGACCGAGGGTGAAGATCACGTCGATATCGTCAGGGTTCGCTATGCTCCATACCACCAGTTCCTTTTCCACCCTTTCAGAGTATGGATCCTCTATCACGCTGATCATCTCGTCAACGGACTGCTGGTGAGAGGAGAGCATCATCGTGGCGGTGTTGTTGACGAGAACGGGAGAAAAAACAAGCAGAATATAGAATGCGGCGGCAATGTATCGTTCGGTTTTCGAGTAGTATACGAATAATGCGATATTTAGAAAAATAATTAACCAGATCACCCCGAGATCCAGGGATGCGAAGACAACCAGGAGAAACAGGTTAAAAAGGATGAAGAACCATACCGGAATGTCCCAGTCGAAGAATACCTTGAGGTCGTTTGCGGCAAGGGGGATGTACTTGACCGCCAGGATCAGGGAAAAAAGTGTAAATGAAACAAGCAGGGTAATGAGGACCATCAACAAGAGATTTGCAATGAGCGTCGTAAATATTGCGGTATCAGCCAGGCTATGGCCGATTCCCTGGGCATAATAGTTGATGATGGTGAATATCTTGGTCGGCGAATTGTGCCAAAGGTGATTCGCCATGGCGAAATAAACAATGGGTTTATCAGGAGAAAATTCTATGGCCTTGAGGATAATGTACTCGGCGTTTGTGGTGTCACCATTATTTTCGAGGTCTTTGGATATTTGAAGCAGTGCGTATGAGTATGTGGGGATGTTATTGTCTCCCTTGCGATACTGTATCGTATGAAGGGACTCAAGGACCTTCTTCGCCTTTTCCTTGTTGTTGGCCTTTATCGCCGACATGAATTGAAGCCATACGTCCTCATAATTGAGTGTGGAGGCGGTGTCGAAAGAAGGAGATTCAGGGGGAGTGGTATCTCCAGAGGGGACGTCCTGTGCGAAGGCAGGAAACGGGGAGAAAATCAGAACGGCCAGCAATATGATCGGAACAGCAATGTTTTTGGAAAACAACCGAAATTGCACGCAATTCTCCATTAGTAAAATTATTTGTAAAATGTAACATACGGTTCCAGGAAAAGCAACAGTAATGTTTTTTGCCTTGCCATTTTCCAAGAACTATTCTATTTTCAAAAAAAATCTTGAAAGAGGACCAATGAACTTTTATAACCTGGTGAACATAATGGCCCGTCTGCGGGGTCCCGATGGATGCCCATGGGATCTCGCCCAATCCCTCTCCGATCTTCGTCCATACATCATGGAGGAGGCCATGGAAGTGGTAGATGCGATAGATTCAGGGGATCGCCTGCATATCGCCGAGGAGCTGGGGGATCTCCTCTTTGAAATCATATTCGCAGCCCGAATACTCCACGAGGAGGGTGTCTGCGATATAGACGATATTATCTCCGCTATTGCCGATAAGATGATCGAGCGTCATCCTCATATCTTCGGTGATAAAACCCTTGGTACCGCCGAAGAGGTAAAAAAGAGCTGGGAGGAAATAAAGGCGAAAAAACGTGCCGGTGATTCTGTGCTGGATGGTGTCTCCGAAAATCTGAGCGCCTTGGTGGTTGCGGAGAAATACGGTCGCAGGGCCTCGGAAATCGGTTTTGACTGGGAAAAACCTGAAGATGTGATCGAGAAGCTCGAGGAGGAGATTGATGAGCTCACCGAGGCGATTCAAACGGGCGAGAAAAATGATATGGAGGATGAAATAGGCGACATTTTATTTACCGTGGTGAACATCTCCCGTTCCATAGGGGTTAATCCGGAATTAGCACTCAGAAAGACAAACCGAAAATTCTCCCGTCGCTTTCGCCACATGGAAAAGAATGTAATTCAAGCCCACAAATCGTTTCGATCGATGACCATTGACGAGATGGAGCAACTATGGGAAAATGCAAAAGAGGCGTTGAAGGGTCTCGAAAATACATCAGAATAGCCTCCAGCTGAAACGGTTCATCACACGATTCTGTATGTATGAGATCGAACGACACAGAGCCGGCCTCATACTTTGCTGGATTCCCTCACGGTACAGAGCGCTCAGGAGACGGTCATGATACAAAAACGAATTATCTCTCCGCTCATATCCGGCCTTATATTCCCCGGAGCGGGACAGCTCCTGAACGGTCATTACCTGAAGGGAGGTATCATCATTACACTGACGATCCTCAACCTTCTGTTACTGGTTCTCTATATTAACTGGGGATTTCAGACACTTGTAAAAAGCATGTCCACACCTTCCGGAACCATCTGGCAATTTATAGTGGCGGCATTCACGGTCTACGGAAGACAGGAGTTATGTTTGCTGGCAATACTGCTCGTCACGTGGGTCTTCGGAATTGTGGATGCGTATTTTGGGGCCCCTTATGAGGAAAAAGTGATTTGATGCAACCCTTACCTTCTCTTTGAAAATAGAGTGATATAGCCAGATAGTGTCATTCGCCATACAAGCCGCCTGGCTCTGTTTCACGCCACACCCCTTGACCATAATTTCGTTGTGAGTTATCATTAATGGTACGAAAATACAATATTTTATATGTTAGCATTATTATGCATTATTCCGAGAGAGGAGAACTCGTACTCTCATAAGGTGCAAATAGTATTTGCACCCTGAATGATTGACGTGCTGCATGATTACCACTAATCACATCATACAAATTGTATAACATGCAAGTTGTTGAAATTGCTGGCATATTT
>CAZZCF010000299.1:0-2912 GCA_964652955.1 uncultured Leptospirales bacterium | reverse complement strand
TTTTCTCTGAAATTTGTTCCGTCTCCTAAATATATATAAAAAATTTCTTCCCCATAGAACATCGTCATGAGAAAGATTATCCTCATCTTAAATGAAATAATTATATTCTCAACAGTTATAGTCTTCACTGCTTCAACAGATATATTTTCTCAAATAAAAACAGCGCCGAATTTCGCTTTGTATAATATCAACGGCAAGAGGTTCGTATTCTATAACATCCTGGAAATGCTTCCTCCGAAAGGAATAGTTATCCTAAACTTCACCTCGATATACTGCAAGCCCTGCAGGAAGGAGATCCCCGAGCTCCTGAGCATCTCCGGGAAAAGTAACAGGGTAAAGCTTATATGCATATACGCCGAGAGCGGTGATCCGGTTAAGGATAACTCACGTGAACTCAACGTATCGGGAAAATCCTATGTCGACCCTTTCGGGTCTATACGATTAAAGTTCAATGTTAATAGTATACCGGTCACATTCATAATAGATAAAAGCTGCACTATTCTGGGAAGATTTGAGGGTTATACGGAGAGCAATATACTATCGATAAAGAGGTTAGTTGTCGGTAAGTAACGCTTTCCCGACTGTTTTATTTAAACGCGAATCTTTTATTTATGAATAAAATTTTTCGGAGGGAAATTACACAATGAAAATAAAAAGTTCATTCAAATACTTTATCCTCCCTTCATTTCTTATAATGGTAGTCCTTTTCACGTCGGATGGCACACCCGAAAATGCAGATAAAAAGAAAAAACTTTACATCTCCAGTATCAATGCTGAAGGCCTGTCGAAATCGATAGCCAACAGGGTACGCGAAGGTCTCAGCCTTGCGATATTTGAAAACTACGGAAGAGAGTACCATGTTCTCGATGACGATGCGATCAGGATAATGTATAAGCAGGCAGAGAAGATACTCGCCTCCGGATGTACCGACTATAGCTGCATGACGCAGATTGCCGATGGGATAAATGCCGACGAGATAATATACGGAGTTGTGAGAAGAGAGGGTCCGAAGATAAGGCTCGTCCTCTCGAACCTTCAGCGAAACAGAAAAACCCTCTCAATCGGGACGAAGTCAAAGGTCAGTATATTCTTTCCCGAGAGCCAGCTCGACCACTATGCAGCCGAGTCAGCTATGAAGCTCATGAACAGCAGCTACAGGATAAGAAGTGCAAAGGTTTCAATTGAAGAGGGTATAAGCCTCAGTTCCATAAAGGTCGAGAAGGTAGAGGGTCTCGATATCTCGGTTATGAAATTCACCTCGAGCGATGACATTATATCCCGAATGCTGGGATATCTCAAGGGTATTGTTGAAAAGGGAGATGAGAATTTCAAGGATGGAGATTACAGCGATGCGCGCAGTGAATATTCCCTTGCGCTTGAAAGGATAAGGACAAAGCTTCTTCCTGATCAACAGAAAAAGATGGTTGTTTTTGTAACGGGTGTCAAGAAGAGAATAGCTTCCTCATATGTCATGGAGACAAAGGGAGATATAGAGAAGATAGACAGGGACCTCGAATCGGGCAAGAAGGGCGATATATCAGTACTCGAGAATTTTGTTAAGCGGTATACCTCTGTTAACAAGAGGTTAAATAGTGTTCCCTGGGAAATCAGAGAGTATATGGGAACTCTTATAAATGCTGTTAAAGATAGAATGGATAGCATATACATTGCAATAGTATCAATCCTTGAGAAAAAAGCTGATACTGCATACCGTGAATATCAATTTGAAAATGCTATAGCTCATTATAGAAAGGCGGTTCAAATTGCAGAGAAAATAGGTAACAGCACAAGTAGGATTAAACATAAAAACAGGATAGACAATAAGCTAAAAACAGCAAAAAAGACTGCCGAGAGCTATCTCTCGAACAGAGTCAAGTCGCTTCTCGAACTTGCATCTTTCTACAATCTCAAGGATGAGACGGATAATGCTCTTGATGCCATGTCCAGGGCGCGTTCTCTCATTGAGAAGTCATCAGTTGCAACGCGGGATATTTGTAAACAGTACAACAGTTACACCAAGGTGATTAAAACTGATAAAATATTCTTGAAAAAGAAAATAGGTGGAATTGAGTTTGTATATATACCGGGTGGAACATTCATGATGGGTTCAAATCACTATAGTGATGATGAAAAACCGGTTCACCGGGTTACCGTTGACAGCTTCTGGATGGGAAGATTCGAGGTAACGCAGAAGCAGTATGAAGCAATAATTGGAAGCAATCCGAGTTATTTTAAGGGTTTTTTTGGAGATACAAAAATTAACCACCCTGTCGATCAAGTAAGTTGGAACGACGCAATGGAGTTCTGCAAGAGATTCAGCAGTAAATACGGCGTAAAAGCGAGGCTTCCCTACGAGGCTGAGTGGGAGTATGCATGCCGCGCTGGTACCACAACCATTTATTACTGGGGGGATTCTGTTAATGGGGACTATTGCTGGTATCATGACAACTCGGGTAGGAAAACACACCCCGTGGGGAAGAAAAAGCCGAACGCCTGGGGGCTCTACGACATGAGCGGAAACGTCTCGGAGTGGTGCATGGACTGGTTTGATGGAAGTTACTATAAAAACAACCCTGCTGAAAACCCGAGGGGCCCTTCGTCAGGTGAATATCGCGTTTTTCGCGGTGGTTCTTTTTACGACTACTACTTCGATCACTTGCGAAATTCGGAACGTAACTGGAACAATCCCAATGTCAGGTACACCAACAGCGGGTTTCGTGTGGTTATTCCCGCGGGTGATTAGCTTGTTTTGTGAAAATGATGGCTTTATTGTAAATACAGTATTCTTGATAGATGTTTTATTGGTCTGTGTATCGGGTTCTCTTCTGGGGTCGTACAAATTTTGTTGATACTGAATGATGACAAATTTTCAACTATACATTATGCATTTTTTGTTCTGTACTTTTCATGCC
>CAZZCF010000298.1:0-2964 GCA_964652955.1 uncultured Leptospirales bacterium | reverse complement strand
ATTAAAAACTATTTTCCTTCATGACTCAACCGGTTACCGCTTTCATAACCGATCTCACATAACAAATGTTCTTACTGTGCAACATTTCCTCTCTAAAACAGCACATGCGACAGTTTTCCCTATTCTCAATACGTTATGAAGCATACACAATAGTGATATCTCCATTTTAACTTTTTCACGGCCTCGACGCATAACTATTCGGTACTTTAAAACAACTACGGCGGCTACTCTTCCAGGCTCACCGCCCTGCGGACAGACATAACAATCCTCCTGTTCGTCAAAGGTGAATTTCGAGCGATCATACTCGCCCTTCGAAAGGTCTCCTCTGATCTCGGCATCATAGCGCCGATCGGGAATCAGGGCACATCGGTTGTCTTCTTCAAAGATGCTCAAGATTCTCTATGGACGCAAAACCGGAGTCCGCGTTGACTACCCTGTGTCGTTCTCCGGTCGCCTCCCTGCTCCCCCCAACGGAAGGCATCAGCGCATCGGTATCATTCGGGTTCTCCTGAACTTCCACATGAACAATAAAATCATTCGCGCTGTCCGATGCCATGGTTATCGCAAAGGCGCTGTTTTTCTCGCCGTTCGCCTGCCCCGGGAACATCAGGTGTCATCCGCCCGGCCTCTTTGCATTATATTTTTAGGGTTTTGAGTAATTTTGTATTATAATTACATTCTCTGTACAGAGAGGTTTGGGCAGATATCAGAAATAATAACATTTTTTTGTAGTTGCAATTATTAATATTCCTCCCCATAATGAGAACATGAACGCATATAAAAACGCCTCCTATGCTGGTTTTGTCCTCTATTTAATCGGGATTGTGTTAATTCTCTATGGACTGACAAATCTGAGCAGAGAAATGGCGCTCAACAAAAAAGGGCTCACGGCGAAGGGATACGTCTTCGACCTGAACGTGGTGGAGCCGTACCGGCAGGCCTGGGTGAAGTTCAAAACCGATAAGGGCAAAACGGTCAGGTTTCTGGATAAATTATTCTGGAGCACCGTATTCAATAAATATACAGTCGGGCAGGAAGTGGAAGTCATCTATGACCCGGCGAACCCCGAAAAAACCGCCACCATAAATGAATTCTTTCAAAGACAGACGGGGCCGTGGTGGCCTGTTATTGTCGGCCTGGTGGTCGTGCTTGTCGGCTGGATCATGCGGCGCATCATGTTGAAAAAAGCCAGGATGCATGAAGGCCGGTTAAATGGTACCCTGACCATGGAATCGGATGTCTATAAAAAATCTGCCAACAGAGCCATTCTGATCGCCTTCGTCGCTATCTGTGTCATCATCTTGATCTTTGTGGTGGCATTCGGTTTCTTCGGAGAATAAGGCCGCACTCTCTTTTACAGTAATTGCCCCCGTTCCTCAGACAAAGAAGGTTCACCATTTCCCTTTGCACGTGTCCCATCAGAGAAAAGGAACCTCCCCTGAACTGAAAAAAGTTGGTATTTCAACCGCTGAACAGGGCGTAGATTTACACAAACAGTCACGAGCCGAACATAGAAGCCTTATGTATACAACGGATAGTTCAATTTTTATTCCAGGATCGATAGCGTTTCCCGTATGGCATTGCAGAATATATCTCTTTTGAAGAGATATGACGCAACGTGCCCTCCGCGATACCAGCTCAATTGTGCCTGAGGCATGTGATCATGGAGCAGCCGCACCCATTCAGGCTTCACATATCCATCACATCGCCCACCAATAAGGTGTATGCTCTTCTGTTTCACCGGCGGTGGATAGTTCCGTACGTCACTGAAATGCAACGCCCTTCTCAGCTCCTCTCTCCTGTCAGAAGAGTGGCGCAGAGAAGACCATGCCACGCGATGTCTGATCAAACCCTCCGTAAAAATAGGAGCCGCACTGTAGCTGCCGGCGAGACTGGTTACTGCAACCGGAGAGGGTGATAACGATGCAGCGATAACAGCAAGCTGACCGCCGCGGCTGATTCCCGCTATATTGACTTTTCTGAATCCCTGTCGCATCAGCCAGAGGACAAGCGCCAGTGCTTCAATCACCGTGGCGGCACCAAGATGCCACATGTCATTGACCGTACGGATACATGCCCCGCGCTGACCCGCAGGACGCCGCGTTCCATAGTATGGCCCCTCCATCACTATTGAAGTAATACCATACGGCAAAAGCCGCTTTGCTATCGGCAGACGCATCCCGAATCCCTCATCTCCCGATGCCGGAATCAAAATGCAGAACTGAGATTTTTCATCGAAATCCGGTTGTGGCGAAACCATTAAAAGCTCAGCTTCACGGCTTTCCTCAGGAAATGACGGATCATCATAAGGGCTCCCGTAGGTCCCGGCAAGGTAAAACCCATTATCATTATCACTCTGCTTTTTGATGAGTTTGATATGGATGCCATTAATCTTTGCAAAATTGAGGCGCAGCAGGGGATTTGAAGAAAGGTGCTCCCCCCACCCATCAACGAAATACTTATTGTGTATCGTCGAAATCAGGAGAATATAGTCGAGAGGATCTACCACGGTTTTCCCCCTGCACCTTTCCCTAAGCGTTTAAGTAATGCGGCATGTCCCGCCTATCGCTGCACCTTTAAAGGGAACATATACCATCACGTTTGCTCTCGAGCGTGGAATAGGAGCTATCGAAAACACCCTCCCGCCATCCGCAAAATGGAATAGCTCGCATTAATATATATCATTTTGTATATTTTAGAATTGGGCGACCGGTTGCCCGATTGGGCCTGTCGACTCTCTACTCCGCAGATAAGCATTCAAGCATGAAGCCGGGCCGGTGTCCCGCACGCTGCACCGCTCCTGTTGCGCATCGCGCTGGAATCACTTTTTGAATCTCCCATCATCCCTTGATTTGGATAGCTTATGTACATTCCTCTCAAGCCACCCTATTCGCTCCACCTCCCGTATGTCAAATTCCGGCACATAGGGCTTGATATCCAGGACGGGAGTTCCATCAACGATAT
>CAZZCF010000297.1:0-2969 GCA_964652955.1 uncultured Leptospirales bacterium | reverse complement strand
ATATAGGGATATGGGTATTAGTTATATTGAAATACCCGCTGATAATAGAATAGACGCCGAGCACGTAAGTGAAAGTTACTCATTCTACACATATCATAACTTCTATAAAGACTATTTGAAAGGGAGCAGAAAGAAATAATCTGTTTATTGAAAATGTGTGTTTTATGAAAAGGAGTGCAAAATATATTTATACCATTTTGATCACTGCTTCACTGATAACAGTATTTGTTATTCTTCAATTGAAGTGGGCGCATGATCACAATTATTACAAGGATATTGTTCTTCGAATAATACTGGCAACAGCTGGCGGCTCTATTATTGGCGCACTTTATATATGGGCAATCTATGATGGTTTTCATAAAATAAGGACCTTCATCAACAGGTTTTTTAAGTTTCGCTCTTCGAGGGCATATCAGAGATTTCTCGAGATGGGAACTTCTGAGCGATTGAGAAGAACTGCCATCATACATTTTCCCCTGTATCTTCTCTGGTTGTACCCCTTTCACTTGGAACTTAAATATTTCGGTCCGGTGAATGCATGGTTGAAGATTTTAATTCCGGTGTTGATTTTTATCTTATTATTCTTCCAGTATTATGTGATGAGCATTGAGCGGCTCAATGGCTTCTTCAGGCTGAAAGAGCTCACTTTCGAAATGAGTCCCCTCAGCGTAAAATGCGCTTTAATGGGTTCGGTTTTCGTCATGCTCATCTTTTTTACGCTGTTCCTCTCGGTCATCGTCTTTGCTATGGGATCTTCCCTGGGGGGATGGATTTTCCCCCTTTCGGTTGTCCTTTCAGCTGCATTTCTCTTCTGGGGTGTTCGCGCATTTCAGCTCGAACGGAAAGGGAAAACCTTCATAACGCTTCTGCTCATTTTTATCATTGCAATAGTTGCATTTATTCTTATCGGTGGTTTCTTCTACAATTTCCCCTTTGACGGCCAGGCATATCATTCCGAGATGATTTTACAAATCGAGAAGGGGTGGAATCCTTTCTATCATGTTATTCGGGACGGTGATTTCGATTATGTCGAGCGGCACCCCTTCCAGACCACTATACTGAACAGCATGACCAAAGGCTTTGAAATAGTTTCCGCTGCCCTTGTCAGCTTTACCGGCAACTATGAATCGGGGAAGGCTGTTCATTTTTTCATGATATTAGCATCATTTTTTTTCTCTTTGTCGGTTTTCCTTAACTTTAAAAAAATATCTACTGTTATAAGTTTGATTATTGCATTCATTGTCGCTTTCAATCCTGTTTCTTTATCTGAAAGTCTCTCCTATCTTGTTGATGGCGAGATCGCCTCAACGATGATAATCATCATCTCGCTTGGCTTCCTCCTCTTTTTACGAGGGGACAGCTTCTTTCTTCTACTGCTTGCCGCGAGCATCATCTACTGTGTCAACATTAAATTCACCGGGCTGGTATACGTTACCATTATCACCCTTGGCATTTTGGGATGCTATATCATTTTTGATAAGAATAGAATTACTCTGAAGATGTTAAGTTCTGTTACTGCCGGCTTTATTTTCGGTATTATTCTGTTCGGATATAATCCCTATGTAACGAATATATTAAATCACGGATCGCCCTTCTATCCTTTCTTTGGTCAGGAAGGGGTATCGAGCAAGGATATGCTGACAAAAAACTCGAATGACAACACCGCTGTTAGTGATAGAAATACAATTGAAAGCGGTATAGTTCAGCATCCGTCGAGAAATATTATCAATACCGAAGGTGAACTTGAGGTAAACAGGATCACACCGGGAAATATCTCAGAGAGATTAAAGAACATCTTTATTATTTCCTTTGCCAGGACTGATCAGGAGTTGATGCAGAACGCCACGTTGAAACTTCCACTAACTGTCTCGAAGATGGAATTACACTATCTAAAGGGACCCAATTTGACCTATAACGGCGGTTTCGGGCCCCTCTTCAGCGGAGTGATTGTTATTGCATTCTTTCTGTTGCTTTTATCATTGCCGCTTTCCGTGAGGAGAACAGTTATCGTATCTGTTATCCTTTTCTTTTTGATGGTTTCGGTTCTCATTACCGCGCGTGCGCATTTGCCGAGATACACTCCGCAGTTCTGGCTGGTTCCGGTTTTCATTCTGCCCCTGGGATTTTATATAAAGCGAAGAATGCTGCGCATTCTCTCCAATCTGCTCCTTTTGCTTCTCCTGTGCAATGTTTCTCTCTTTTTCGTGTACTACTATGCCGGACAGTATGTCGCGACGAGGGGTTTCGATTTGAAGTTTAAGGAATTAAAGCAGAGCAGCGAGCCGCTCGGGATATATTTCTACCCACGATTCAGATCCGCATACAAGGCGCGCTTTCACGATATGGGGATACGATACACCGAGGTTCCGGCAGGAGAGAAGGGTAAGGCTGACCTGTCGATGGACAAGCGAATATACTTCTTTGATTTCTATAAGATATATCGAGATGAATTGAAGAAATAGTAGTGAATCATGAGGAATACTATATACCATGTTTGATGCAGTTATCTATACTGGTGTTATTTTACTGCTTATACTTTTCCCCGGATATTTGCTGTTCAAGCTGTACTTCCCCCGGAGAGAGATAGCGATAATCGAGAGCCCTTCGCTCTTCTTCGCCGCGGGTTTGTCCTTCATTATATTACCCATGCTCATATCATATCTCTTCCGGTGCACCTGGATGTTCTTTATTGTCTTATGGTCTGCCGAGATCCTTATTGTGATAGCTATGTTAATGTACCGTAAAATCTCCATCATGAAAAATATATTCGTAAAGCCGGACCGCTACGATCTTATGATTGCTTTGATGATTGTCGTAGTATCTGTTCCTCTGTTCATAAAGGGTGGGCACTTCACCGGTGATGCGACGGCTCATCTCGCTTCAATAGTGAAGCTCTCTGAATGTCGCATAATCGATCCGGCTGTTCCGATGTTCAGGGGGATTGATCAGGTGGCTTTTAATTATGCTTT
>CAZZCF010000296.1:0-2974 GCA_964652955.1 uncultured Leptospirales bacterium | reverse complement strand
CTGATATTTTCAGTAGAAAGAAAGAGGATTTATGAAAGGTATATCTTTTATTTCGACTATCATAATACTCAGTGCGGTTCTCTCTTCCTTCGCACAGGAGGAGATTCTCGTCAGGAAGTATTTCAGGAACCGCAATACCTATGTTATTGTCTGCAAGGGATTTCCCAATGAAGCCCTCACCGGGAAGCCGCGTATCGAATCGGCCAAGGAAGCTGCGCTCATCAACGCGCAGATCATCGCGAGAGCCATCTTCGATGACTCGGTCGACGTGTTTCGATACGGCCTGGTGGAAAAGTACCGGGTGTACCGGGATTCCGCGGTTGTCTATTATGTAATACGGATGAATAACCTCAGGCAGCGATTGCGGTAGGCTTATATGCAGTGCTGAGAAAATTAAAACGATTATTCTTTGTGGTTTCATAGTATATGAGGTTGAATGAATGCGTTCGGAATTTAATAGTTATCTTTATAAAGTAATGAGGCGAATATCTTTTATATTTCCTGTGCTTGTTTCTCTCGTGCTTGCCTGCGGGGAGCTGTACGATATCGCGAAACGGGCCGAAGAGGGCGATACCGTAGAGTTTTTCGCAATCGCCGATAGGGGTGGATATATGGTGCTCCTTGATGCAAATGAAAATGATGTCCGTGAATATCAGGTGGCGAACACAAGTGCTGTTGACTGGGGAGCGAAGCCGCTCCTTCAGATGGCTGAGGATGGGAGCGCCTGGATAACATTCAGGGATAATGGGACCTGGATGTGGCTTATTTATCGATCGGATGGAAGAAATTACAATTACTGGATGAAGAGGAGCAAGGAGTTCCCATTCGGTTGTCAGGTATCAGCCATCACCGCGGGCAGGGGGAATGTCTATATGCTGGTTGAGGGTGCCGGGGTCGATGATGGATTCTGGGAATTTACCTCTTCGAGTGCACGGCATCTCGCTTCTTTCCCGAGTGGGAAAACGCTTTTTTATTCATATGTTGATGGGATTATGTACATGACCGTTGATGGCGGTGTTAGTACTGAAATACAAACATATAATTTTGCTACCGGTTTCCATAATCCAGCCTATAATTCAAATGCGGCTCCTATGTTCGGCTCTTTTTTCGCTGCTCAGTATGATTATACATTTTTAATCGGTTTTTTCAATGAATTGGCGATTGATGATAATTATGGTTTGACGCCACCTTTCCCTTTCTCGGTGCCCCCCTTTGATCTGGATTACACGATTGAGGCCTATGTGGTTTTCTCGAATCGTATCTTTGCTGCCGCGGTCAATGGAATGCTCCCCTCTGCGGATATTCTCTACTTTGATAATAATGAAGACCCGCCTATGACGGATTTTCAACCGTATCATCATATAAGCGATGAGGGGGGAATCGAAATAGAGATGGAACGGGTGAGCGGAAGAAAAATCGCTGTCGGTATAAGGTTTTCACCTCAAAAGAGCGGGCTTCATATATTTGACCACGAATCAGGTGAGATGAAACAGTTATCCGGTTATGATGTATACGATGTGTCGGTGAGACAGTGAAGATAAAATAGTTGTTATAAGTATGTGTCACCGCACAAAAAAAGCGACAGCATCTGCTGTCGCTTTTTTTACTTTGCTGTTGAAAGACTGAGTTATTTGATGCGCTTCGCGGTAAGCATTATCTTATTCGGGAAGGTCTCCTGAATCTTTATATCGAATCCGAGATTGCTTGCTTTGGCGTTCAGCTCTTCAGCGAGATCATTGGTCTTCCCCGCGAATTCAATCTCAATTTTGGCTGCTCTTCCGCTCTGCCCCCGAGAGTAGACCTTGCTAACACCGCGAATCCGGTGCTGAATTTGATTTCTGAACTTGGTGAGATCATCAAAATCCAGTCCGGAAATGGTCATCATGATCATCCGCTGCGTCGCAGCCTGCAGGAACTTCTTCGTTATCTGATTCATGAAGGGTCCGGATTTGAACTTCCCGGTGTCCTCATCATCCTTGCCGAGTATTCGTTGCAGGCATCGCTGTATGGCCATTTTGGACGCTGTTGCCTCATCGATATGAACGCCCGGCGAATTGGCACTGGTGCTGGCAAGAATCCTCCCGGTATACACATCGACCGCTTTCAGATTAAGAATGGCCTGTTTGGACTTCATGTTCTTTATGCCGTAGCCGCGCATGGTTGATGACTGATCACTGGTATTCGCGGTGCCGATGATGATAACCTCAGCGCCGAGGTCATCGAGCAGCAGATCCTGCACATTACCGGAAACGCGCCCTGCAATGGCCTGTTGCATCTTGCTTCGTTCACGACGCATCAACTGCTGTGTCATTGCTGCATCGACAAATTCAAATCCGGCATTTCCCATAATCTCCATCATGGTGAGCTCAGTAACGGTGAAACCGGGCTTATTCGCTTTCCCCTCGAAGGTCTCGTTGATGAGCACCATGAACTTCGGTCGGCCGTAATTCCTCAGCGTTGATTCAATGGTGTCATTGACCGCCTGGGGATAGACGCGGCCCCGAATGGTGACGACAAAAGCGCCCTCTTCCGCGCCTTCTTTTAATATCTTCCAATCCTTCACCATTCCTGATGACTTCGCTTCGACTATAGATTCGATCAGAACGAAGTCTTCGACTACCTGTCGACCTGAAACTGTTGAACCGAGTACCTTTTTTACCAGTTTGTTCATGGCATCATCGATTGCCCGATCTCGCGCAAGCGCTTTGTCATTGTCGAATATAGTCGCATATCCGGTTGCCTCTCCCACCATCTGATCCTTGGAGGCGGAATCGTCTTTTACCTGCTCTTTCCCTTCACAGGATATAAATCCTACAATGAAAAGCATTGCAATTAATAGGGTGAGTTTTTTGCTCTTCATGCATCGAACTCCTTTATTTATTATTGTGGGTACCTCTTAACCCGTGTGAAGTAGAGGTTGTGGTACGATAAAGTTAACGCAACTAATATAATAAGGGTCAATAATAATAGTCAA
>CAZZCF010000295.1:0-3001 GCA_964652955.1 uncultured Leptospirales bacterium | reverse complement strand
GGAATAAAAACAAACGTGACGCTCTGTTTCAGCGCAACGCAGGCGCTTATGGCAGCAAAAGCCGGGGCAACGTTCATTTCGCCCTTTATCGGCCGCCTCGATGACATATCGACAGAGGGACTCGATATTGTTGAGGAGATAATAACAATATACGAAAACTACGGCTATGAAACTGAGATAATCGTTGCTTCAATCAGACATCCTCTCCATATTAAATATGCTGCCCTTTCAGGCGCGCACATAGCAACGATTCCCTATGCGGTATTCGAGAAGATCATCAAGCATCCGCTGACCGATATCGGCATCGAGCGGTTTCTCGAGGATTATAAAAAGATTCCCAAATAGCGAATATACCGATGAATTCTCATTCTGCTCCATTATACCGATCTGAGGAACTCTCATGGAGATTATAAAAGATCTCATACAACAGCATTCACAGATTTCAACGGGAGTTGCTATCCTCTTTATACTCATCGCGGGCTTTATATTGAGAAAACTTAAAACTATTGCGATAATTTTAATACTGCTCACCTCAATCATATTCTACGTCCTGATGCAAAAGGGTACAATAGATCGAACCAAGATCGAAAAGTTTAAGGAAACCACCAAAGAGCGGATTATGGAAAAGATAAAAAAGGAGTAAGCACAAAAGCGAATAGCGCTTCGGTGCAGATAGACAGGATACAATGAAACTCTCAGTGATAAAAAAACTTGATACGGAATCGCTGCTTTCGAGAACCGTGCGTGAGCTTCCCCCCTCAGGGATCAGGGAGTTCTTTGATATCGTTTATTCAACACCCGATTGCATTTCACTCGGCGTGGGAGAACCCGATTTCATCACCCCCTGGCGAATCTCCGATGCGGCGATATATTCGATTAAAGATGGGTGCACCCATTACACTCCAAACCGTGGACTCCTGGAGTTGCGAGAGATCATCGCAAAGCAGATCAGCAATGCGCACGGTGTGGTGTATGATCCCGAAACTGAAGTTATTATCACCATGGGTGTCAGCCAGGGGCTTGATCTCGCTCTCAGGAGCATTATAAACGCGGGTGATGAGGTTATTATAATAGAGCCCTGTTACGTATCCTACGCCGCCAATGTGAAGCTGCTCAACGGTGTTCCGGTAGTCGTTGCCACTCACTTTGATAACAAATTTGAGATAGAGATTGAGACCCTGATAAAGAGCATCACCACAAAGACGAAGGCAATACTTCTGAATTATCCATCGAATCCAACGGGACGCACTATTAATCGGGAAACATTGAGCGCGATTGCACGTCTTGCCATTGAAAGAAATTTCATCGTCATCTCCGATGAAATATACTCCGCCCTCGTTTACGAGGGAGAGCACACCTCCATCGCATCACTTCCCGGCATGAAGGAGAGAACAATATATCTGAACGGTTTCTCAAAATCACTCGCCATGACCGGCTGGCGATTGGGATACGCGGCTGCACCGCGAAATATCAGCGATCTCATGCTCAAGATACATCAGTACACTGCCCTCTGTGCGCCGTCTATTGCCCAGTATGCCGTGCTCGATGTATTAGAGAACTCTCAGGGCGATATCGACAGAATGAAATCTGAGTACCTGAACAGAAGAAATTATATCGTCAATCGATTTATTGAGATGGGGTACCCGTGCCAGATGCCACAGGGTGCTTTCTATGTTTTCCCCGACATCTCCTCTTCCGGTTTGCATTCGAAAGATTTTGCACTGAAACTGCTCAAGAGCGAACGGGTTGCCGTCGTTCCGGGGAGCGCGTTCGGGTCAACGTCAGAAAACCATATACGATGCTCATTCGCAACTTCAATTGAAAACATTAAAGAGGCTATGAGAAGAATCGAACATTTCAGCAAAAAAGCGAGAAAATAACACCTCAACGTCTCCTGCATCATTATCTGCGATGGCAATACTAATAGATGGATTCAATCTCCTGTACGAATTCCCCGATCTTGAAGGATTGATGTATCAGGGAAAAATCTCCGAGGCCAGGAAAGGACTTTTAAACAAGCTCAAGGAATATGTGAAGATATCGGGGGCCCGTGTTCGAGTTGTTTTTGACGGGAAGAAGGAAGAGCTACTCGACATCACGAGTGAGCATATTGGGGCCATCGATGTTTATTACTCACTCGATTATTCCGCCGATTATCTGATTAAAGAATTCATCAAGAAGGATCCCAATCCCCGGATGACAATTGTTGTAACTTCCGATAATGATATTACCGAGTTTGTGAAGCGATTCCGCGCTCGGGTAAAAAAGAGCCGTGAATTCGCCGACCACATCAACAATACCTTTGAAAAATGGCTGGAGTCACAGATCCCCGAAAAGGATGACAATCCCGTCCTCACCGAAGAGGAGATATCCTACTGGGAGAATCTTTTCTCACGTGGAAAGAAGTAGCATGCACCCTGCATGCTCCTTACACACCTCATGATCCACCGTAACCGACGCTTACCCTGTCACCTTCGACAATGACGGGAACCTTTCGTTCCCCCTTTGAATATCGCAGCATCTCATCCAGCTTATCCTGATTGACCACCACATCAATGTATTGCGCCCGCTCCCCGAAGGCCTTCCTGGCCTTATCGGTATAGGGTCATCCCCGCTTACCGTAAATAATAACTGTTGATGTCACCAAACACGCTCCTCATTTATCTCATGTACAAATTATCAGTTGCTATTCCACACCAGCGTCCTGCCGATGTGGAATGGTTCACCATGAATCATTCATGATGATAGATGTATTACAGCATCTACTATATCTCTGTCAAATGAAATTACGTTTAAAGGTATATTCAGCGTCGAACATGACAACACCTCGCCTTCAGAGACAACATAACTTCCCTGATACTAAACGACCCCGAAGCACGGCACCATTGCCATCGCAGTCGACGCAAGTATCGTCAAGGTATTTTGTTGCACGGCAAGCCCGCTTCACAGGCAATACTCTGATGTTTAAAGCAACTTGAATTACATCCCCGATGCACGCCCG
>CAZZCF010000294.1:0-3015 GCA_964652955.1 uncultured Leptospirales bacterium | reverse complement strand
TTGACATTATCTGTTGTCCATGTAAAAATCATCGGATTAATAACAATTTCAAAATAAATCACACCTCTCAACTGTATCATTACGGTTTACACAAATAGAATAGGAGGAAAATATGGAAGAGCGCGTATGGCATAAGTTTTACGCACCCCCGGTACCACCGAGCATCGACTACGAACGTCTAACCCTTGTTGAAGCGATGGAACGAACCGTCAGGACCTATCCCGACAATATCGCCATCGATCTGATGGGCGGAACGATGACCTATCGCGAATTTCACGATCTGGTCAATCAATTTGCAACGGCAATGACCGATCTGGGCATACGAAAGGGTGATAAGGTTGCCCTGGTGCTGCCGAATCTCCCGCAGATGGTGATCGCCACCTACTCTATCTGGAAAATCGGTGCCATTGTTGTTATGAACAATCCCCTCTACACCGAGCGGGAACTGGAATATCAGTTCAACGACTCCGGCTGTAAGATGGCAATCGCGATGGACCTCCTGGTCCCCCGAATGCTCTCGCTTAAGAAAAAAACGAAGCTCGAGTCCATTATAGCCTGTCACATTCGTACCTATCTCCCCTTTCCGCTGAAGCAGCTTTTCCCCATCGTCAAGAAGGCAATGCATCGAAAGACCGATCCCGAGGAAGGAGTTCTCGACTTCATCGATCTCGTCAAAAAGTATCCCCCCAAGCCGCCGGAAGTAAAAGTTGATTTCGATGAGCTTGCTGCCCTGATGTATACCGGAGGCACAACCGGCGTCTCGAAAGGGGTTATGCTGACTCACGCGAACCTGAGCATCAATGTACAGCAGGCAAAGGCGCTCCTCTACAACATGGAAGACGGCAATGAGACCGTTATCGGCAGCCTGCCCTTCTTCCATGCTGCCGGATTTACCTTCGGGATGAACCAGTGTCTCTACCGTGGTTTCAAGCACGTTCTGATTCCACGGCCCGACAGCGATGCGCTTATCAATGCAATTAAAAAGCATCGGCCTGCTGTTTTCGGGGCGGTCCCGACAATGTATGTAGGAATACTGAACCATCCGAAGCTCCCGCCCAAGGAGGAGCTCTCCTTTATCAAGGGGAGTATCTCCGGTGCGGCACCCCTGGCTCTCGACACCCTCAAGCACTGGGAGGAGCGGGTCGGCGCCCAGATAATCGAGGTTTACGGCATGACAGAGATGTCGCCGGTATCGCATGCAAATCCCTGGGGCGGCAAAACAAAGCCGGGAAGCGTCGGTGTCCCCTACCCCGACACCGATTGCAAGATCGTTGACGTGGAGACGGGTGAAAAGGAGATGCCCCCGGGAGAGTCCGGCGAGATACTTCTCAAGGGACCGCAGATGATGGTGGGCTATTACAACAAGCCCGAGGAGACGGCAACAGCCCTCCGTGGAGGGTGGTTCCATACCGGTGATGTTGGCTACATGGATGAAGAGGGATACCTCTATATCGTCGATCGCACCAAGGACATGATCATCGCCGGCGGGTATAACATCTATCCCCGCGAGATAGACGAGGTGCTCTTCGAACATACGAAAATACAAGAGGCCTGTGCCATCGGAGTGCCCGATGCCTATCGCGGCGAGACGGTCAAGGCTTTCATTGTCGTCAAGGACGGTGAGACATTGACCGAAGAGGAGATTATTGAATACTGCCGCGAGAATCTCGCGGCATACAAGGTGCCGAAGATAATCGAGTTCATGGACGATCTCCCCAAGAGCGCCATCGGCAAGATCATGCGCAAGGAGCTCCGGCAGATGGAGGAGGAGCGGAAGAAGAAGTAGCGCTTCACCCCTTTTCTGCCAGGAGAACATTCGCAGTACCAGAACCTTCGCAGAGCGGGGCCATACCGTATTTCGCAGCGGGAATCACCTGCACGGGTCAAATCGTCATGTTCGCCCGAATTCCGAAAAGAAGGGCTGTCGTTGCGAGGGTGGCCAGAATGTGGCCACCGCCATTGCAATAGGTGACGAATCCATATTGAGTTGACCGCAGTACTGATATTCCGTATATTATCACTATGGAAATTCCCCCCATCCATAGAATCTCGCTTACCCCGCCCCTTCAGGCCTTTAAACGCCTCGACGACAGGCAGATTGAGGAAATAATCAAGCATTCCGATCGAGATGAGACCGAAGAGGAGGATCAGAAGAGCTTCATCCTCTGCAAGAACTGCAACAACGTTATCACCACGGCTGAAAGCAAGATTACAATGAACGGGAGCCATACGCATGTCTTCAAGAATCCCCGGGGAATTGTCTTCGAGATCGGCTGCTTCCGAAAGGCGGAGGGATGCGTCGATACGGGAACTCCCACGCAGGAGTACACATGGTTTCCCGGTTTCACCTGGTGCTTTTCACTCTGTTCGAACTGCCTCATTCATCTCGGCTGGCTGTATCAATCGGGGAGTGAGCAATTCTACGGCCTGATCCTCGAAAATCTCGTCGAGCGGTGAAAAATTGTCCTCCCCCCTCCCCTGACAAAGGAGAGACATGAAGCGGTATCGTGAGAGCTGCAGGATCGATCCGGGAATGACGGCTGATCCTCTACACGGAAGCACCCGTTTGAAAACAAAGCATATCGTGCTACCTGAGGCCTCTCACGATCTCCAGGAATGTTTCGTAATTCTCAAGCGAAACCTCGGGGGGAACCACGTGGTCGAGGGCGGGCATGTACCCGCCGCTTTGGAGGAGCGGCGGCACCTTCTCCATAATCTCTTTTCTAATCGAGTTCACATCGTGAAAGAGAGCCATCTTGTCAATTCCGCCCCATATCACAAGATCAGGGAACTCCTTGCGCACCTTCCGTATATCCATGCCGGCATTCACCTCGAAGGGAAGCATAAAGTTGATCCCGGCATCGGTAAAGAGGGGGAGGAGCTCCCACATGTTGCCGTCGCTGTCGACACCGAAAACCTGTATGTCGGTATCGGCTTTGATGGACTGGATGATCTCCCGATAGTATGGCGACATGAACTCCCTGAAGCCCTGCGGTGATATCATGGGGCCGTTCT
>CAZZCF010000293.1:0-3017 GCA_964652955.1 uncultured Leptospirales bacterium | reverse complement strand
CTTGTCGTATAACGTTTTCAGATTTTGGGTTTCCTTTTGTTCAGTATCAGTAAGGATGCTTATCAAATTTTTTGAGAGTTTATCTTTATAGGTCGATATATAATCCATCACGTCGGTTTCAACATCCAACCATAAATCCCTGGATTTTTCTGTTAGCTCCTTACTTGGAATATCCACTATCGCCACATCCGATCCAGGCTGTTCGTGTTCCAGTTCTTCCAGCAATTTCCCACCCTTAACCGGTAGACGCACAGTTCGTATCCAGTGATGTACCGGTTCCCGCAGCTCATTGACGGCGAGTTCCTCCAGGTTGAGATATATAACGACATCTCCATCCTGAATAGTTCCCCTTTTCACCGTCCATCGAGTTGACTGCTCTTCCCTGCCGCTGGGGAATCGCAGCCGTGCCAGGAGCGATAATGTCTGCCTGAACAGGGGATGTCCAAGGTGAAGGAGAACGGTATCCTTTAGAGGCCTGAAAACAGGCCTTCCCGATTTATCATCAATGAAGAAAGCGGGATCAAAGACAATGCCCGGCAGTGGCCCTCTTGAACTGTCCTTTTTTGAAATCCTGAGCGAATCGTCTATGACTGGTTCCCATGATGATGGTATCTGATTAGGATTTAATCTCATACGCCCCCGTTCGTCAGGTCCGGTTATTGCTCCCTTCTTTCCACCCTGCTTCATAGCAATTGAAATCGTCTTTAAGAGGGTATCAGGAGTGAGATCAATTTCTTTACAAAATTTCAGAAGATCATTTTCATTAACACTGTATTCAGGTATTGTGCTTCCGATCTCTACTTTCTCTTTCTCCTTATCAACTGCTGAACCGAGCCTGTTTATTACGCTGTCAACCTCCTCGAGTTCAAGAAACCTAAGCTGGAATGCGGCATCAAATACCTCACCCATAATGCCGAGATCTTCTCGTATCGTGTGTATTTTGCTGATAACATATTCGAGGAACTTCAGGTCTGCATTGTCATCGCTGGTAAAATGGAAAACCTTCACATCACGCGCCTGGCCGTGCCGGTCAAGGCGGCCATTCCTCTGCTCGAGGCGCATGGGATTCCACGGCACTTCATAGTGCAGAAGGTACCGTGCTGTCTCCTGTAAATTGAGTCCCTCCGATGCGGTATCCGTGGCAACCAGAATCCTGACCGGATCATCGGGGTCATTGAATGCGATGTTTACTTCTTTACGTTCAGTGGCATCCATCCCGCCGTAGAGCTCACGTATCACAGCGCCGTTATCATTGTAATCTTCTCTGATTCGCTTTATCAGATAGTCGAGTGTTGTCTTGTATTCTGTGAATACAATCAATCTTTCATTATTCGACCACTTCTTGCCAAGGTATATCTCCTCGTTAATGAGCTTGATCAGACGTTCATAGCGGCTGTCCGCAAGTGGATTTGAAATAGTATCACCTTCCAGTTGTAATTCGAGCAGCTCCAGTGCTTTATCAATTTCTGCAATATTATCTTCTAATTTATCGAGATACGGGATCAGCCACGCGCCGATAGTATTCATCGCATACCTGTTTCTGCTTTCACGCTCCTTATCATTATCAATGTCCTCTTCGCTCGCTTTCTTGGCGGCCGTTACCTCTTTCGCATCAATGGAAGCTTCTTCGCCAATGCCCATCTTCAGCCTGAACCATGAATCCGCGAAGGCATAGGGGCACGACAGAAGCCTTTTGTTAAGCACCTCAATGGCGAAGGTACCTGCAATATGATTGACATCCCCGAATGCAGGCAAAAGGGACTTCACCCTTGAACGGAATCTCTCAACAGCTTGTGACAGTTCTATCTCCTTTTTCGTAAAGAAAAGCGGCAGTGGCTCAAGGAATCGCTCGGCAAATCTTCGAGGCCGTTCTAACCGGTCATCGAGTTCATTGACGTCCGTCTTGAGCCTGCGAATCATAATATCACTGACTCTTTTACGTTCTTCAGGGGTAAAGCTGTTCTTTTTCGAAAATCTTACCGGATCAAGCAACTCGAGAAGACCTGAGAAGCATCTGGTGTGCCCATTGTGAGGAGTTGCAGTCAAGAAGAGCTTGTGTTCAAAATATGGTGAAATCACGCGAAGCATTTTCGTAAGCTGGCTGTCATCTCCGAAGTTGGAAGGCATAAGATTGTGAGCCTCATCAACTATGAGAAGATCCCAGGGGAGCTGAGCGTGGTACCCCCTCTGCGCTTCGATACGGCAGGTGGTCAGAAACTGCTCAAGTATATCGGGCTGCCTCATGTAGTGATATGAGGTAATTATCCTGTTTAAGGTCCTCCATGGATTTGCGTCAAGACCAAGATGTTTCTGGAACTCGTGTGTTTCTGTTCTGTCTATAATGTCGAAGTTCAGGGAGAACTTGTTCATCATCTCATCCTGCCACTGATTCTTCAACGAGCCGGGAGTCATTATCAGCACTTTCCTGATTCTTCTCCTGATGAGCAACTCTGACAGAACGAGACCAGCTTCTATTGTCTTCCCCAGTCCAACATCGTCGGCCAGTAATAACGATATCCTTGGCATCTTGAGGGCCTGGACAAGTGGCACCAGTTGGAAATCCTCAACCTGTATTGCACCAAAAAATGGAGATACTACGGGTAGTGCAGCCAATTCGCCTGATCCATCAGGATCGAGCATGGGAGTCAAAGCGCTCCATCGGGACGCTCGTATCAGCGCGTCATATTCTTCTGGTTTCATCGGAGGATCGCTGTTTACTCTTGGCAGGGCATTGGGTTCTGAAAGTGCGGCAATTGGTTCCCTTTCCCAGATAACTGAATCATTTATTGGTGCTTCACTGTCAGTGTATTCAATACGAACCAGATGATATCTCCCTTCTTCTTTTGAATCATAAGGATTTACATCGGTAATAATTCCACGCCTGTTTCTAATGGTAGCGAGCATTCCTATGCGGGGGATTGTTGTAATTTCTGAGCTTGAAGTAGTCATAATTTATAATTATGTTTTTATTTATTTAAATTGTTTAATTCATCAATCAGCCGTCCTGAAAGAATTTT
>CAZZCF010000292.1:0-3070 GCA_964652955.1 uncultured Leptospirales bacterium | reverse complement strand
TTATACTCTTTTTTTACCTTCACTAGACCTTAAATTATCATACTGACTTATCAAGTCCCATCTGAGTTTTTCGCTTGTATAGTAATCCTTACCTTCACTCTCGTTAACAGCCCTATTAATAGCCTGTTTGTATTTTTCTATAGTTGCTGTTTTATTACCTCTGTGTTTGTCCCTTCTCACATGTGCCTGCGCTTTTCTCTGAAGCCATCTCTTGTAAACTTTTGGCTCACAAATACCTATTAGGAAATCTGGTAAGGGGTATTTTTCATTACTCATAACAATTCCTATCAACCCAATTGTCTGTAACTACTGAATACAAATTATGTATTTATTTAAAACCAGTTTCTTTATATATTATAATTTCACAGACCTCACTACAAGCTTTATCATAAGTCCGGTAAAATACAAATATGCCTCAACATCCTTTTCATTTACTTTTATATATTTCTGCTTTGCTTTTTTCCCTTCACCTTTGCCATGACGGCTGCTAAATTCGTGTGCATATTTGCAATAATTATTCAGAATTGCCTTCCATTCCTGAGGTAATTCCAAAGCTTGTAAAAGTTCAGGAATTTGAGCGTCGAGTCTTTTTTCTGATCCAAGTATTGTTTTTGCAAGACTATCAATTGCACTATAAGATTTTGTTATCGTATCCGGGAAGTCTTTATGAAGGTATTCGGTCAAAGCTCCTTCGAAGAATTCTCTTGCATTTGGATATTTTTTTAACCACTGCAACGGCTCAATAAGCAGCCTTTTATCTAATTCCTCATCACCTTGGTTAATTATTTTCCCATCTACCAGCGAATAACCAAGATCAATAACTGAATTCTCAAATGCGTCTTCAAGTCTTTCGTAAAAGAATATATAAGATTTTTTTGATAATTTTAATAAGACTTTTAAAAATAATTCACAAACAAGTAAAATCTCTTCAAATTGTTTACTTCTTTTTCTACCACGATCATAATTAAATAGAAAATCTGAATATTCATAATGTCTTTCTCCTAAATCAAAAGACATTTCATAGGATATGTTTTCTCTTAATGGAGATCCTATATTGTAATACATTTGATAAAAAGTTGTATGTATACGATTGAAGAATTTCTCTTTTTCTTTTTCGAGTGTTGATGTAAGGCCAAGCCTTTGATATATTTCTCTCATTTAATGTTCATTATCCAGTACATTTAATATATGAATTTACCAATCCCCTTTAATTTAACATTGAATCCCTAACGACCTTCCACCTTACCCCCTCCCCCCCCCTCAATATTAAACCTCTTATACAACTCCGGAACAATGAGATTGTCAATGATGTACTCCCTGAACTGCTCATTGTCTATGAAAGCTTTTGCTATCTTCTCGTTCTTCTCCATCCTGCTGATTACCCCATCCAGTGCGGCATCGATTACCCCGTATTTGAAGTTTTCCCGTGTATTATTTTCCGCCTGGGATTTTATGGTATTGCTCGTAGAAAGGTCCTCCGCAATCTGTTCGAAGAAGAGCTTCTCCGATTCCCTGAAATCGATTCCGAATATATCGTTTATAGTTTCAATTATCTCCGAGAGCCTCGCCTTTTCATCCTGTATCCCTTTACCTTCACCGACATGTATTCCGCTCGTTATCTCACTCTCATCGCCCGTGAGGTATATCGTCTCCTTCTCCTTCATCTTCTTGAGACGGTAGTATTCAAGGGAAATATCATCGTCAACATATACCTTCTCCTCATCCCTTTTCTTTGGCAGCTTCTTCAGTAGAAAACGCCCGTAGACATACAGCTTTTCAAGATCAACATCGCTGAAGGGCATTATGTTTGATGCGTACCGGTATAACCTCAGAAATCCGGAAAGCCGTGCCTTGAAGGATTCCTTTTCCTCCTCTGCTTTTTGAGTATACCTTTCCACAGCGGGATCAACGTAACTGTGGAGCATCCCCTGATCCCGTACCGTCTGCTTCTCCTTGTTTTTAAAGAAGACTTTTGCAAAATTATCAATCTCCTGCGGCCAGTATATCTGATAAGCGTCGAGCTCCGTCCTGAGATCATAGAGCCTGTTCGGATCTGTCGGCTCATCTATGGCCGTGCATACATAATATGGCTCAAAGGCTTCTCGTATGTCGTCTAAACTGTTGACAAAGTCCAGTATAAAGGTTTCTTCCTTCCCCGGATATATGCGGTTTAATCGTGAAAGCGTCTGAACAGCCCTGAGCCCCATGAGCTTCTGGTCGACGTACATTGTGTGCAGCAGCGGCTGATCGAATCCGGTCTGGAATTTGAAGGCAACGATGATGAGATTGTATTCGTCCGTATCGAATTTTTCTGGTATCTCCCTGTCCCCGAATCCGTTCAGCATGTTCTCGCTGTACTCTATTCCGCCGTCTTTAATCCTACCGGAGAAGGCCACCAGCGGCTTGACGATTCCCTCCAGTCCACGCTCCTTGATGTATCGCCTGAACTCCAGAAAGTATCTCACGGCGTGAAGCCGCGATGCGGTGACGACCATTGCCTTTGCTTTATAATTGAGCAGCCTGCTGGTGGTATGAGCGAAGTGCTCTACCATCACCTTCGTCTTCTCTGCAATGTTATGTGGATGCCCTGATATGTACTTCATTATGGCGCTGGTCGCTTTCCTCTTGTCCAGCTCGGGATCTTCCTCGATGCGCTTTGCAAGCCGGAAGAAGGTCTTGTAGGTGGTATAATTCTGCAGCACATCGAGGATGAATCCCTCCTGTATCGCCTGCCTCATTGAATAGAGATGAAAGGGCTGCGGTTTCCCGTCTTCTCCCGTGTTGCCGAACATTTCGAGGGTCTCGTATTTCGGTGTCGCGGTAAAGGCGAAGAAGCTCAGGTTGGTATGCTTTCCCCGGGCTTTCATTGATCTTATCAACTCATCCTGAAAGTCCGGGTTGCTCTCCTCCTCTTTCAGCGCTTCAATCTCGGCCTCCTCGAGCGACTGCGAGAGTATCGCCTTCATCTCCTTCGCGGTCTCTCCTGTCTGCGACGAATGGGCTTCGTCAACTATTATGGCATAATTTCGGTCGGGCAGTTTTTCTATCTTCTCGGTAACGAAGGGGAATT
>CAZZCF010000291.1:0-3093 GCA_964652955.1 uncultured Leptospirales bacterium | reverse complement strand
TATTGAATATCTTTGCCTTTTCAAATATGCTCTTCGTGGACATAACCAGTGAGCTGACATTAACTATATATTTATTAATATAATTAATGAAAACAACAAAGATACCGTAGGTCAGTGTAGAATCTGATGCAAATCTCCCTTTGATAATACTCACATCGTTCAACTGGCCAGAGGCCATTAACTTCGCCTTCTCAAGATCGCCGTTCGTGTATTTCAGGGCGATATTGATCAATCGTGCCTGTTCACTTAATGAATTAAATTGTGAGTTTTCTTCTGGCATTGTTCTATCCCTGTGAATTTTCTGCTAAGCATTTTTCCAGGATCTCATATTTTTTCTGCGGCGTTAAGGCAATAATCTTTTTAATAGTTTGCATAACCATCGGTAAGGACTGCATATCCGTTTCAAGAATGAAATAACCGCCTTTCTCCAGATTATTGATTATGGTGACTTTTTTTGAGTTTATTTTCATACCGAGTACAGGACCAAAATACTGCAACAGATGTTCCGGTGAGAGATACTTCACCGACAGCTTGTTGATTCCAATATCGAGTCTCCTCATCTTGCTGTATTGTACATAATTCTCCTTTGGTATTCTCAAAAAGTTCTTCGGGTTATCAGTTATCTGAATTACTACTTTTTTTTCTTTATCAGAAACCAGCACCCTGAAATACGTCACCAGCGCTTTATATGAAGAGAGCAGACCATAAAGGCTATCATCCTCAACCTTCCGCTCATCCTTTAACTTTCTCTTCGGTATCTTCACTGCGTTACCACTGCATATCTATTCTTATATCATACCACAAGGGAACGATTCCTCAAACGACTATGTCCTGAGACCTTTTAGATCAAGCTTTTTCATCCTGTGCCGAGATTTATTATACTGTTCCATTCTCCTAACCGATACAAACGCATCACCCGCTGCAAAGCTCTCTTCGGTTACCTCTTCCCGGAGAAGTCAAACAGCGAGATACAGCTCTGATTGATTATCAACCTCTTTCCGAAGAACCCTCAGTTTATAGAGTCCGTCGAGAAGCACGGAAACAGTATCACTATGCTCACCGAGAAAGCTCGCGACATCACCGGAGCTCGCCACTTTGTTTACATTCATATACCCGATAATATCTCTTTCAACATCTGAAAGATTTCCGATATAATAACTATTATTACTCATTAAGCTGTCAGTTATAATCACAAGCTTCACATTTTGGAAAGAATAATAGGAACTGAAAACAGAATCAATATTAATTTCAGCGCTATCTGAAAGATTGGAAAGTTTTAGGAAAAAAACGCTCTCCCCCTCACGGGAATCCAGAATCAATTTAACGATAAACTCATCGATAAAGGACGGATCCATCACCCGAATATCCTGAAAGTCCAGGATGACCCCATCACCGTTCCTGATATGACTGAGGGTGTCCTTAACGGTAAGATACATCATCCTCCCGATGGGACGAGTGATTAAATCAGGAATAGTGACCTGTAAATCTTCTGATATTTTTTTTATTTTAATAACCATTTGTATCGAAAGCGTTTCTCCATTCGAGAGGTCAGATTCTCCTCCGCATCGTGCATAGTATGCACAAGCACAATTTCAAGCCGCGTCGGCGACAACCGATGAAATACCGGGAAAACTTTTTAGACACGATCTGCCGATAGTTTCATTCACATTGCGCTCCCGGGAAATCCCGGAGAAAAAACTATGCTGAAAGAGAAATAGAAATTTGCGTTCCAGGAAATGCCACCAGATCATTCTTGAGAAATGAATATGCCCCCCCACTGTATTTCCTGTTGTACATAATAGCGACCGATGCATCTTCAGATCGAATATAAATGCTCCCCCGCAGCCTGTCGACTATCGCATTGACCTGGCAGAGACCATACCCGAAAGCCCGCTTGCTCGATATGGGAGTCGTTAAGACACGCTCGATGAGCTTTGCATTGGACTCAAAATGTATATCCGCAACTCCTTCAAAGCTCCTCCGTATGCCTATGCCCGAATCAGATATCACAAAACGGACGATATGTTCTTTCCCAACCGAATATGTCTGAATGGCCAGATATCCCGAATCAAGACTGTGCTCAAATACATTCTGGCATATCTCAGATATTACCGTTACAAAATAATCAACGATGGTATTGGAAAACCAGTACTTCAGGATATGACCTGCCCGTTTTCGAAACAGGAATACAATATCTGAAATAACCTTGACGCTCTCCCGTTCTTTATTGGGGATATCGGTAATTTCAATAAGCCGTTTACTGAGAGAGCTCCTTTTGAGAAAATACTTTTCATCAAGCTCATGTCGAAGGGAAAAAATCCCTTTTTCGAAGAAATCCATTCTCGCCAGATACTGATGAATATTGACGGGTATATCCAGAAGACATAACCGTTCACCGGTGCTTCTCAGATAATTTCTTCCCACTAACAATAAACCCAGCATGGAATAAGGCTCAATAAATGAAATCCGCGAGAGATCCAGAAACTTTATATCATTCTCATACAGTGCTGTTTGAAGATTGATGATTTCCTCAAAAGCATATAGATCCTTGAAGCTATCGCTGAAAATGAGTGTTTTATCCCTATCAATAACCATTGACAACATCCCGAACAACAGTGCTGCGAGAGAATACCCGCACATAAGAGAATATCAGGTACAGAACAGAAACCTTTACAGTAGAAAAGTTCCTTCGTTTCTCCACTTCATGTTATTAATCGGTTATCGTCAACGAAGTATTTATCGTAAAAAAGACATTGAGCGTAAAGCGTAGCGTCGTCTACTGCCGACTTTTAATAGATCTCATCTATTAAAATCAAACGATCCCCCTACAGGTATGCTATTTGTTGCAATACGTGAAAATTCCTGCAATGGAAGGTGTATGGAACTGTGATTAAAACGGCATCGAAAGAGCTAAAAAATAAAAATCCCTGAAGAAAAGCGGAAAAAAAACCTCAGGGAAAAAATTTTTTAATTTTTCTCTTGACAAAGTACATAAAAATTTTTTGGATGGTTGTGTGTTATGTCCTCCTATTTTTGGGCGAACCTCCAAATTTATTCTTCGAATCTTTTGATGATGGTGCTGCAGTTGATGCC
>CAZZCF010000290.1:0-3118 GCA_964652955.1 uncultured Leptospirales bacterium | reverse complement strand
GAATCTTGATTTGGACTTCATAATCATTCTCGGGCTAAACGCGTTAATTGACGGTAAAGACAAAAGGAGCATACAATGGGTTCATCTGTTTTTAAGTTCGCGAAGGCTCATCTCTCCTCACTTCTCATTTCAATTCTGATATTCATTGCAGTAGCGCTCATATACGATCAAACAACCCTCTTCGACGGGTTAGAGAGAGGCGCTGTCAACTTCCGATTCTTTCTCAGGGATCCCTCCGAGAAGGCAAAAAAGCTTCAGGATGGTGTTCGGATCACCAAGAAGAATCCCCGAGCTCGTGAAGACATACTTATACTGGGAATTGATCTGAACACGATACGGAGCTTTGGTGAAGAAGGTATACTCTGGCCCTTCCCGTGGAATGTTCATGAAAAATTCACCAGATATGTGAGCAGCGGGAACCCGCTGGCCATTTTCTTTGACATAATGTTCGTCGATCATAAACCGTACGAAGAGGATTTCGCCGACGCGGTTCGGGATGCGGGAATTGTTTTCCTCGATTATCCATTCGAAACCGAAGAACGTGATGTTCAGTATTCGGATCTCCCGGAGAGAATTGAGATACTGAATCAATATCGACTGATCGTTGATTCCGCCGTTAAATCGCAGCAGTGGGTTGGAGAAGTTGAGCCTCCGACACCGTTACTCGCACGTGCGGCACGGGGACTCGGCTTTGCAAATGTATTACCGGACCCGGATCATGTTAACCGGAAAATGCCCCTCGTAATAAAATTCAACGACTCGTACTATCCCGGAATCAATCTTCTCCTGGCAATGCGTTATTTCGGAATCGGAAAAGAAGATGTCGAGGTGAAGCTGGGTGAGTATATAAAACTGAAGAAACTGCCCCGTGATAAAATGGCGAAACCCAACGAGGCGGGTGAAATTCTCATCCCCGTAGATAAAGAGGGGTTTATGGATATTAACTTCATCGGGGGCCCCGGGAGTTTTCTGAACTACCCCTATTTTTATTTTCACCGCGACGGCACAATTAACAATAAATCCCTTGAGAATAAAATTGTTCTGGTTGCAGCATATTCGGCAACGGGTATTGCAAGTGACATCCATAAATCGCCCTATGGCGACCTCTACGGTATTGAGCATCATGCCAATGCACTGAACACGATTCTCAATCAGGACTTTATAATAAAATTAACCGAGTGGCAGAATATTCTCATTCTCCTGATAATCGCATTACTCTTCGGTTTTCTCATACCGAGATTCTCCATTATTACTTCAATCCTGTTTACGAGCATCTTTATTATCGGCTTTATCGTTGTAGGATATGCCCTGTTTGAAATCTATAATTTCATCTGTGCCTTTTCAACTCCGCTCATACAGGCAGGTATAACCTTTACGGCGATAACCACTTACAAAGTTCTCACCGAACAGAAGGAGAAGCGATTTATCAAGCAGACCTTTTCAAAATTTGTGTCAAAGTCGGTTGTTGATGAGCTCCTCAAGTATCCTGAAAAATTGAAGCTGGGTGGCGATAAGAAAATACTGACCGTTCTCTTCTCGGATATCCGTGGCTTCACTTCAATCTCGGAAAAGCTACCTCCCGAGAAGCTTGTTGACCATCTCAACGAATACCTTCAGGAGATGACTGATATTGTCATTAAACACAATGGCACGCTGGATAAATATGTTGGTGACGAGATAATGGCATTCTGGGGTGCCCCGATTCCACAGGATGATCACGCCCTCAGAGCATGCAAGGCAGCAGTCGAAATGATGGACAAATTACATGAGCTTAATAAGAAGTGGATTGAAGCCGGAAAACCCGAGCTTGATATCGGAATCGGCCTGAACACCGGAGACATGGTTGTCGGCAACATGGGATCCTCTTCGCGCATGGACTACACGCTCATGGGCGATAACGTCAATCTCGGCGCTCGCCTTGAGGGGACGAATAAGGTATACCGGACCAATATCATCGTCAGTGAATATACCTATGAGCAGGTTAAAGAGTATATTATAGCACGCGAGCTCGATCTCATACGGGTGAAGGGGAAAGAATTACCGGTGAAAATATATGAGCTCATCGATCTGAAAGATGATATCGCATAAGACGGAAAAGAAAAAATCGAACTGTAATAGCTGTCAGCGCCTTAGTGTTTCAGATTGTAGAGGGAGAGGGTTGCATCAGTATCCCCCTCTTTTTCGTTATTCTCTTGAACGCTGAGGATCGGATTTAAGAGGGAACCGTTTATGACGAGGGAGATGCGTATCTCTTTTCTCGTGTCGTTCATGTCGCTTTCACTGATAATGACCGTGAAGGGAAGAGAGAGCCCCTTGTGATAGTCGTATCTGCCGGACGAGCGGATGTTCACCGCATCACCGGATACAACGGCATTACCGATGAAAAAATTCTCCCCGCCCTGTGAAAAAATAATAAATGCATTACGAAAAGTGAGATCATCGATATCTTTCAGGGTTGAGCCGTTCTCCCTCAGAAAAGCAATTAATTTCTTCTGGAAAACCGTTCTCTGCAATGATGCGGACGCTATTTCCACTGTTAATTTACCGCGTGTATTCTCAACGAAATGAGCGAAACGATAAGCGCTCGTCTGAAAA
The DNA here is from genome assembly GCA_964652955.1 of uncultured Leptospirales bacterium. Classification (GTDB taxonomy): domain Bacteria; phylum Spirochaetota; class UBA4802; order UBA4802; family JAKQUI01; genus CAZZCF01. Next base: position 523 of record CAZZCF010000290.1, on the reverse strand, counting down.
TCGTATTTTGTATTGAGAATACCGCTTAAGGTACCGCTGATCCCGGCATCTTTTGCGAATTTTTCAAGGTTAAAATTGGACACGTTCCCCTTTATCTGCATCCAGGGGAAATCGCTGTCGAAATTGAGGAAGGTACTGAAGGAGTAGCTCCCCTCATAACCGGAGAGATTGAAATCATTTATTTTGAATCTCCCTTTATTGAGCTCCGCTTCGATGGCAAGGTTTGACAGATATGCGTTATCTGTCAGTTGCAGCTTTCCGGAACGAATATCGAGGTTGATGTTATTGTTGTTCAGCAACTCGCCGAGGGGCGTTTGCGTGAAATAAATTTCCTGATATCCCCTGTTTTTATCAATAAATGCCTCTTCATAAATTGAGTCGAAAGCTTTTGCAAGGAGGGAAAAGACCAGGCCCGCTTCGAAGCTGTTTGAGCGAAGGGAGATTACCGTATCGGATTTAAGTGGAAACCATTCGTAAATACGTGTCCTTCCCTGAAGATGGAGCTTAGAGCGATTTTTCCGTG
>CAZZCF010000289.1:0-3170 GCA_964652955.1 uncultured Leptospirales bacterium | reverse complement strand
ATAGAAGAACAATGAACGTCCCGTTTGCCAATCCCTGCATGAACGACACAGATCATGGCTGAAATCTCCCGCCCAGTGCTTCTCTCTTCTCCTCGCAAGCTCACCATTCCATACTTCCTTTATCGTCTGCGTTCGTACATCCCCTGCATAGTATTCCCCCTCAAAATCTGCATCGCTGCAATGGGCAATTTCCCCACTCCAGTGAATAGCACATGCTCTTATAAGCATAGGACAGGGAAATGTTCTTGCAGTATCAGGTAAATTCAGATTATCCGCGTTAATTGCCGTACCCCATCCAACTTTCGGTCGAACTTTTATTATGGCTCCCTTCGCAAGCCAGTATTCCTTAAACTGCTCCAACTCATGTTCGTTCTCATCCATTACTATAAACTGCAAGATCAATTTCGGTTTTTGAAATCTCTTTTCTTTTTTCTGTTTTAGGAAAAATTCAATATTATCAATAACTTCTTTGAAATTACCTCCAACTCGTATCTTGTTGTAAGTTTCTTCACTAAATGCATCAATTCCTACAATTATCTCATCAATACCAGATTCTATTAGTTTCTCCGTCATAGAGGGAAACATAAGCGTCCCATTTGTATTAAGATGAATTCTTCCAATTCCCTTGGCTTTTGCATATCTAATCATTTCAATTAGTTTTTCTTTAAGCAGTAAAGCCTCCCCCATAATTGCGAGCCATAATCTGGTTGAAGTATTTTCAAAAGCAATCTCATCAACTATTTTTCGAAATATTTCGAATTTCATCTCGCCTCGTGGTCTCTTCATGCTTTTCTGGGGGCACATGACGCACTTAAGATTACAAAATGCCGTTGTTTCGACAAGCACATCGACAGGAAATTCAGTCCTCTTCAATGTCGGGATAACATCTTCAAAATTTGCTTTCCACACGTCGTTTAATTACCTCCAAATTCATAAATTTTTGTAACGTACCGCAAATAAAGCGTTAGAGTCATCTCGCGTATACTTTCAAACGGCCTTATCTCTCATAGATTTTCCTGATTATCGTATAGGGCCGTTGCTTGACCTCTATAAAAACCCTCGACAGATAAACACCCACAACGCCAATGGAGAATATAACGATTCCCCCCAGAAGCCATATTGACGCTATCAGCGATGTATACCCGAGTATAGGGGTACCATATAAAATCCGGACAATTATGAGATAACACACCGAAATGAATGATATTATTGAAATGAAAAATCCAATATAACAGATATAGACAAGGGGCTTGCTCGTGAAGGAGGTTACCGAATTGAAGAACAGCGACATCTTTTTCGTGAAGCTATACGATGACGCCCCCTTATGCCTTGTATCGATAGGCACCGGCACCTGCCTGAATCCGGTAATAACCCAGAGCCCGCCGATAACAAGCTCGCTCTCCCTGTAGCGGACAAGGTTTTCAACATACCTCTTGCTCATCAACCTCACAGTGGTAAGGTTCGATGGCAATTTGTAATCCGAGAGAAAATTGAACAGATGATAGAAAAGGGCTCCTGGCAATCTCCTTATAATATTCCCCTTTCGATTCTTCTGAACCCCGAATATTACATCAGCATCACCATCTCTCCTATACTCCTCGAGGAAAAGCTCCAGCAACTCAGGATCCTCTTCCAGATCGCAATCTATGAGAAAAACCAGATCGCCGCCCGCATGGGCGAGACCCGTCATAATTGCCTTGTGCTGCCCGAAATTTCTCGATAGATCAATTATCCTGATTTTATTGTCTATTTCGAGCAGCCTTTTTGCAATCTGAAGAGATCCGTCAGGGGAGCCGTCATTTACAAAAATTATTTCATAACTGCCGGTGATCTTCTTTACGGATTTCACCATTCTCTCATAAAATTCGGCCACATACTCCTCAGAGTTGTACATCGTTGTCACGACCGACAATTTCATCTCTTTACCTTGAAGCTCTTCATGAAATCCTTAGCCCGGAGACCCTCATTAAAAATCAGATCGAGTATACTCACCCGATGCTCGAAGGGCGGGTGCATCTGATGATATTCAGGATACCCTGAATAATCCATGTAAGTGATCCGAATGCCCTCGCCGGCAAAGAGCTCCTCATCCAGGTACTCCCGTGCAGCCGGACCGGTAATATATTCTGATGCACCCGTGATATTACAGAGATTGACAAGTCTCTCTGTTTTGCTGCTCGAGCTTTGATAATCAGTGGACCAGGATATTTTTGTATTAATATCCAATATGCCGTTGATGAGATTAATAAAGCAATAGTTGATTTCACTGAGAAACTGTTCATTTCTATTTAAATAATGATCTTCAAAGATATCCCGATATTCTTTAAAGTGCTTTGAGTGAGAATAATTTACGATGATCGTCTTCCAGTGCTTCTTCCTCCAGGCATTTCCCGCCACTTTGGTATCTCGAATTTTTTGAGATAATGTGTGCTGATGTACCGGAATCGTAATCCACTGCGCACCATCCCTGGTCTTTATCCTGTTCCTGTTCCTCCAATCATTTTTCGTATACTGAACATCATCGTACAATATGAACTCATCGACCATGTTGATTATGTCGAAATAGCCCTTCCAGGGAATATAATTCGATTGTATAATTGCAATTTTTTTTGACATAACCATTCGACGGAATCAGCAACGTATTTCACTCTTTCAATAGCGGCGGCTCCGGCGGATACAGGAGCGGCGGCCTTTTACTCTTCGGATAATCGCCATTGAGCAACCTTTGTGCAATGAGAACAGCCTCACGTGCCTCAGGCATCTTCTCAGTTTGTTTGATAAAATCGCGGAGATCCCGCCACCAGGCATTCGACTTAAATTTGCCGTTATCATCACTTCGATTCATTTCAACAGCCTCTTGACCGCTGTTATCACTGCCATCGCGATGGGAAAGCCACCAGTTGATCACCGCACGGTTATACAGTCCATAGAGATCGTCGGGTTCGACCTGCAGGGCCTTCTGAACCATTTGTAATGCCTGCTTATCATTCTCTTCTGTCCATTGATCAACCGCAAGATGATAGTAGCTGAACGCGAGGAGCGTATTGCTCCTCATTTGCTTATTCTTACATCTATCCAGGAACTCTATTGCAGCAGTATAATCCCGCCTGTAATATGCGTATTTCCCATTGAAATAATCGGAAGCCATCTCTATTGCTTTTTTATTGATG
>CAZZCF010000288.1:0-3207 GCA_964652955.1 uncultured Leptospirales bacterium | reverse complement strand
GATTTAAAATTACTACATAAAGAGATTAAGACATTCAGGATTCGAAAACTGGAACCAATTGATTCAACTGATGAACCTTTTATACAGGTTGCTGATCTATTTGCCGGAATGTCAGTTTATTCAAGAGAATGTTATGATAAATACCAAAAGTGGCTTGATATTTCAACAGGACAGGGGACCATATTTGAGGATAACAATTCCTGCAATTCGAGTGATTACAACAGATGTGAAGTAATTAATGACCTTTGTACACTATGCAGGGGCAGAGAGATGACATTGAGTAATGATAGAGATCAAGGACTTAAAACTTTAAATCCATATGATCCGATAAATTTCTGGCTTTATGAATCAACCTACGAAAAGGATACCGCACCGGTAAGAGCGAGCAGTATTTTATAGGAGAGCCACAAAATGCTCAACTTCCAGGATAAGGTAAACTTCATCTGGAGCGTTGCCGACCTCCTCAGGGGTGATTACAAACAGCACGAGTACGGACAGGTGATACTGCCGCTGACGGTTATGAGGAGGATGGATGCCGTTCTGCAGCCGACCAAGGAGAAGGTTCTAAAAAAAATAAAAGAGCTCACTGTCGATAACAAGGACCCTATAATTTTCAAGATAACCGGATACAAGTTCTATAACAACAGCCTGTACACATTCGAAAAGCTGCTCAATGATCCCGACAAGATTGATATAAACCTGAAAGCGTATATCAACGGCTTTTCAAAAGACGCGCGGGAAATAATTGAGAAGTTAAACTTTCACGACCATATAGAACGTCTCGCGAAAGCAAATATCCTGTACCTCATAATAAAGCGCTTTGCCGATCCGGTTATTGATCTCCATCCCGATACGGTGAGCAACATCGAGATGGGATACATTTTCGAGGAGCTGATACGGAGATTCGCCGAGCAGTCCAACGAGACCGCCGGAGAGCACTTCACGCCGCGCGAGGTGATTCGGCTGATGGTTAATATTCTCTTTGCCGAGGATGCCGACGCGCTCACCAGGCCGGGAGTTATCCGCACACTATATGACCCGGGATGCGGGACAGGTGGTATGCTCTCGGTTGCGGAGGACTATCTGCGTAATATCAATAAGGGAGCGCGGCTCGAGGTGTTCGGTCAGGAGATAAATCCTGAGTCCTATGCGATATGCAAGTCAGACATGCTCATAAAGGGGCAGAACGCGGGGAACATCAAGTTCGGCAACAGCTTCACCCAGGACGGCTGCGGGGGGATGCAGTTCGACTACATGCTCTGCAATCCACCCTTCGGCGTTGACTGGAAGAAGTACGAAAAGCAGGTTCGTGATGAGCATGAGAAGAAGGGTTTCGGCGGGCGCTTCGGGGCAGGCCTCCCGAGAATTAACGACGGCTCGCTCCTCTTTCTGCAGCACATGATATCGAAGATGAAGCCCTCCGACGGGGGATCGAGAATCGCCATCGTTTTCAACGCATCGCCCCTCTTCACCGGGGACGCCGGCTCGGGGGAGAGCAATATCAGGAAATGGATTATAGAGAACGACATGCTGGAGGCGATTATAGGCCTCCCCACCGAGATGTTCTACAATACCGGAATAGCAACATACGTGTGGGTGGTGAACAACCGGAAGACGAAGGTCCGCAGGGGGAAGATACAGCTCATCAATGCGGTTTCCTTTTACGAGAAGATGAGAAAGAGCCTCGGCAACAAGAGGAACTATATTTCCGAAAAGAAGATAGAAGAGATAACGAATATATATCACGATTTCGAAGAGGGCGAATTCTGCAAGATATTCGACAACGAGGATTTCGGATACCACAAGATCACTGTCGAGCGGCCGCTCAGGCTCAACTTCCAGGTGAGCGATGAGCGTATCGAGCGGCTGAAGGAGAGCAGGGCTTTCCAGAACCTCGCGACGAGCAGGAAGAAGGGAAAAGCGGGAGAGAAGGAGATCGGTGTAGGAGAAAAACTGCAGAAAGGTATTATCTCAGCTCTCTCCGGTATGGAAGGGAAACAATACACGAACAGGGATGATTTCATTAAAGCGCTCAATGATGCATTCAGCGGAAAAGGGATTAAGATAAACGCGTCTCTGCTGAAAGCGATATGGAGCGCCCTTTCGGAGCGCGACGAGAATGCCGACATCTGTCACGACGCAAAGGGGAATCCGGAACCGGACACGGAGCTTCGCGATTACGAGAATGTTCCGCTGAAAGAGGAGATAAATACATACTTCGATCGCGAAGTGAAGCCATACGTTCCCGACCTGCCTGCGACGCGACCAAAACAGGGGCAATACTGCATATATGTGCTTAAATGTTCCGATGATTCTTTCTATGTAGGTCAGACGAATAATTTACCTCAGAGGATGAATGAACATGAGAATGGTGAAGTACAGTGGACAAGATCGCGTGATCCATTTGAAATTATTCATTGGGAGTTATTTCCCAACAGGGAAGATGCGGTAAAGCGCGAACATGAACTTAAAACAGGTTATGGCAGGAAATGGTTGAAACGTGAATACTCTGCCGGTCGTCTAAAGGGCACGTCGCGGCAGGCAGGCGCATGGATAGACGAAACAAAGACAAGGATCGGCTACGAGATACCCTTCACCCGGCAATTCTACGTGTATCAGGAGCTTCGGCCGCTTGAAGTGATCGACAGGGAGATATGGGAGCTCGAGCGGGAGATTCAGGAGATGCTGAAGGAGGTGACCGGATGAAGCCTTTTAAGCCTGATTATCTCCCTTTAAAAAATATCGATTGGGTGCAATTAATTGATCTGATTAGTAAGGCAAATTATGAACTAGCCAGATATGAGGGAACGCTCAGTGCGCTTGTCAATCCCTCAGTGCTTTTATCGCCGTTAACGACGAAGGAGGCAGTTCTTTCGTCCAAAATAGAAGGCACTCAGGCAACACTTCAGGAAGTATTAACTTTTGAAGCAATGCCGGAGGCGAATAATCAAAAATATGACGACATCCAGGAAATATTAAATTACAGAAAAGCAACGGAAAGCACCATTCAAAAGCTCGGGGAACGGCCATTGAGCCTTAACCTTATAAAAGAGCTGCATTCCATTCTGATGAATTCGGTACGCGGAGCAAATAAGGCAAGAGGAGATTTTAGAAAAATACAGAACTGGATTGGGAAACCCGGCTCATCAATAGATGAAGCAAGCTTCATCCCTCCAGATCCGGCAGATTTAATGGATTACCTTTCAA
>CAZZCF010000287.1:0-3210 GCA_964652955.1 uncultured Leptospirales bacterium | reverse complement strand
GATTATATTCAGTATTGCACTGTTGATGATAATGACAGGCATCAATTCAATGATTCATGGAGAAATAGATTATGAGCACCCTTGTCGGATTTTTCATAAACAGGCCCATGCTGATTAACATCATCGTGTTAGCGGTAATCGCCCTTGGCATAAAAAGCGTTATGGAGCTTCGCAAAGAAGGCTTTCCCGAAATATCGCTGAATAAAATTATTATTGAGACAATATATCCTGGTTCCTCGGCCGGTGATGTTGAATTAAACGTCACGATTCCCATTGAGGATGCGCTTGAAGAACTTGAAGGAATAAAAGAAGTATTATCAGTTTCGGAAGAAGGGATTTCAAGAATTGAAGTTCAGGCGGATGATAACGCTTCACCCGACGAGTTCAGGAAACTGTATAACGATGTTGAGAGCGCTCTGTCGTCAATAAGCGACCTGCCAAAAGATATTGAAGGCAAACCCTCCATTAGAGAATATACCTCATCTGACGTCCCCGTCATGGAGATTTCCTTTACGGGAAAATATGAAATTCTTAAACCCTATATAGATCGCCTTGAAACGAAAATAAAAAAATTATCCGGAGTTTCAAACGTAACGGCAATCGGAATCCCCGACGAAGAAGTTCAGATTCTGGTGGATCCCATTCGTGCTCGAAAATATAAAATAGATTTAAAGATGATATTACGGGCTATACAGAAAAGAAACCTTGAGGGCTCCGGAGGAACACTCGAATCATTTATCGGTGAAAAGAAAATTGTTTTCTTAAGCAAATACGATCACTATAAAGACGTCCTGGATACGAATATAATTATGAATGATGCGGGCTTCGGGGTAAAACTAAAACAAATTGCGAGCCTGAAAGTAATTCCCAGAGAGAGGAACCTCATCGTCAGAAACAATGGGGAAAAGGGGGCAACCCTCTCCATAAAAAAAACCGGATCGAGCGACCTTGTTAAAACAGTGGATGGTATCAACAGCTTCCTGGAACAGGAAACACTACCTGATGGTGTTACTCGTAAAGTTCTTTTCGACCAGTCAAGACTGACCAGAGACAGAATCAGTCTCCTTGCGGGAAACGCGGTCATTGGCTTTATTCTTGTTGTCTCTGTTCTTTTCATGATATTCGACATAAAAACCGCTGTCTGGACAGCTTTTGGTATACCCTTCACTCTTTTCGGCATGTTTATCTTTCTGAAAACATACGGTATTTCACTGAATCTTATATCACTGGGTGGATTTATCATTATCATCGGGATGCTTGTCGATGATGCCATCGTTATAGCTGAAGAGATTAACAGCAATAAAGAACTCGGGATGAATCCGAAAGAAGCGGCAATTGAAGCCGTAAAAAAGATGTGGGTTCCAGTTGCCGCGTCATGCCTTACCACCATGGTGGCCTTTTCACCGCTGTTTTCTCTCGGCGGCTTCCCCGGTAAATTTATATGGGCGATCCCCCTTATGGTAATTGTTGGTCTTTTGATATCACTTTTTGAGAGTTATTTTATTCTTCCCGGTCACATGAGTCACGGGAAGGTAAAAAAAATGGTTAAAAAATCTTTCGTGATAAAAATCGAGAATATATATGAAAAATCAATAGTCAAAGCGATTAACCGCAAATATCTTTTTGTTTCTTTTATGATTATTATACTGACAGGTTCCGCTGTTCTGTTTGCCAGATTTGTCAATAAAGACCCGTTTCCGCAGGACGCGGCGGAAGGATTCAGTATTGCTGTTACTCTCCCGAAAGGTTCACATGCGGAAGAGACAGAAAAATCCGTAATCGAAATGGAAAAGCTATTACAGCAACTGCCTGAAAATGAGATAAGAGGCTTCAGTTCCCGTATTGGCACCCAGAGCCTGCTAAGCGCGACAACTATGGGAACGCAAAACAACATTGCGGTTATCTTTGTATATTTGAAACCGTTCTCTCAACGTGACCGTACCGCAGAGCAGATAATGACCGCCCTGAAAAAAGATATCGCTGATACAGCAACCCGGTTACGCACACTTTATGTAATGAACCTGAACAGGCTCGGTCCGCCGATGGGGCGGCCCTTCGAAATCAGAATAATTTCAAACAATAACGAACTTCGAGACGACAAAGAAAAAGAAATCAGAAAATATCTGGAGACATTGCCCGGTGTATTCGATATCGAGAATGACGATATCGAAGGCAAGAATGAACTGAATCTTAAAATCAATCATAATATGTTATCAAGAACAGGCCTTACGGTCGAGGATGTCCTGACAACGCTCCGTATCGCATTTGACGGAATGATAGTCACAAGTCTCTCTACTGTTGACAAAACCATTGAATTCAGATTGCGTTTGAATGAGCGCGCAAGAGCCAATAAACATTTCATTGACAATCTGCCAATAGCAAACAGCATGGGTAATATAATAAATTTATCCGTGTTTGCATCTATTGTTGAACAGCCATCGCGCGCCAGCATCCATCACGTAAACGGCATCAGGGCCACAACTCTTTTCGGAAACACTGACCTGAAGAAAATATCCCCTGTCGAGGTAATGAACAAAGTGCGTTCGGTTTTCCAATCCGCTACAAATATATCCATCGAATATTCCGGTCAACCTGTTGAAACAAACCTGATTTTTTCAGGGCTTGCTTCAGCCGCTTTCGCAGCTTTCATTGGCATTTATCTTCTCATCTCGCTTATCCTTAATTCATTCTCGAAACCTCTTATAATAATGACCTCCATACCCTTTCTGGTTATCGGTTTTGCTTTTGTTCTTATCACTCATGGGATACCAGCATCGATGATGGGAGGTATCGCCATGGTGGGCCTGATGGGAATTATCGTTAACAACTCAATAATTATGGTTAACACAATCCGCGGCCTTTCTGTTGACGGTAAAATCACAAAAGATACTATTATTCAAGGCGCAGTCTCGCGGCTCAGGCCGGTACTTCTAACTACAATAACAACTGTATTCGGCGTGCTTCCTACCGGTTACGGTATTGGCGGTTCTGACCCATTTCTCGCGCAGATGTCGCTTGTACTTGCCTACGGCTTGCTTTTTGGCACGGTAATTACACTTTTTATGGTACCCTTGTTGTTTACCGCGAGCATGGATATCTCGAATATTATAGGCAGAATTCCCGGCAAATCAAATAGCATTTGATATATTTTCAAGGCCAGCTCATTGATATTATTGATTGAGGTATGGGCACTCCGCTTCATATAACACG
>CAZZCF010000286.1:0-3235 GCA_964652955.1 uncultured Leptospirales bacterium | reverse complement strand
AATATGCTGTTGCAATGCGTATAATTCGGGAATCTGAGAGTGCTGATGTAATTACATTGCGTGCGGCACTTGTTCCGGAGAAGTAACGGAGGTTTTCTCTGTTATTCATATCTGTAATTACTTGATCACATATAAAAATGTATAAACAATCTACACAAACGCCTTCTCCAATCTCGCCTTTCTCTCCTTCCAGTCGGGCATAACAAGAGAGAAGAAGTTATAAAACGAATTATCATGATTCGGGTATTTGAGGTGACACAGCTCGTGCATTATTACATATTCGATTCCATAGGCGGGAGCTTTTATCAATTCCGTATTCAATATAATTCTCTTCTTTTCGAAATCACAGCTTCCCCATCGCGATTTCATTTTCTTAATCTGCAAATCCGGCTTATGTATCCCATGCTTACTTAATTTTTCGATGAAGGAATCAATAATTGTGTTAAACTTCTTCTCCGCATGTTCCCGATACCATTTATTCAAAAGTTTTTTAACATGCTCCTTGTTATTTTTATCCTTCGAGTATATTATTATGTGCTTTCCCTTCATTTTAACATCGTTTTGCGTTGAAGATATTATTTTTATCCTGTACTGTCTTCCTAAATACCTGTGTGTTTCTCCGCTTATATATCTTCGCGGCGGCTCTTTCGGAAGGAAATTATTAAAATAATCCTTTTGTTTTAAAATCCAGTTCGCTCTCTTTTTTACTTTTCTCTTTACATCCTCAACAGAGACATTCAATGGCGCAATTGCCACCACTGAAAGATCCGGCAACACGCTGATTTTCAAAGACTTTCTATTCCGCCGTTCAACAGTAAAATATATTTTATTTTTTCCAAATGTTATAACGTATTTTTTCAATCGGCATACCGTCTCTTCGCAACATTGAGCACCCGCTCCATTATCAGGTCAATATCATCATAACTGAGATCGAGTTCCGGATGATCTGCCAGGTAATCCTCCATTTCATTGAGCATTGCATTCTTAATATCCTGTTTCAGGTGCCAGTCAATGACCTTATGCTTCAGTATTATGTCGTCGATTCCTATACCGATATCTGCCGATATATCTTTGAGCCTTCCGTCACTGTCCGATTTCCCGACTACCTCATAGGCGATACCGTAAAATGCCTTTGCAACATCCCTGTCCTTCAACTTCTTCGGTGCATCTTCGTCTTTTCGATTCACAACGGATTCCATTATATTTTTGGCTCTGAGAAAATACTCGGCCTCATCTATCCGCTGTTCCCGGTATTCCCGTATCGTCTTTTCGAGCAGTCTTGAAAATTTGGTATAAAAAACTGGATCTTCGTCAAATTTCTCCTCTATGGATTTTTTGGTCCTGTGGGCAATCATATCCGCCCGGGCTGCCTTACCCTCGACTCTTTCGAGCTCTTTCTCGAAATTTTCTTTGTCGAAAATATTTACCAGATCCGTTATCTTGATCACCTCATCCGAGGTAACATAGGTATCCAGCAGCTTCTGAATCTTTGATTCGTATTCCTTATAATCTATTGTCTCGGCATAACGTCTCTTCACCGAGGCGCGGAGGCCTTGAAAGAATTTGAGATCTTCAGTGTACCTGTTTATCAGGTCTTCGGAGTTATCATCGTAAAATCTTGACGTGGAGAGCGCGATACCAAGAGTCTTTGAATACGCAGTGAGCTTCTCGTAAAACTTCCGGCGAAGCTCCTCGTCGTATAACAGCTGCTCATATTCCTCTTCATCCTGCCTGTTTATAATATTTTTAAAAACATCCCACAGCTCCGAGTACATCTGCGGAAGCTTCCTCACCTCTTCGTTTACATTCATCAGCGTTCCCTCGAGATCCCTCTCGTCAAATCCCTCGAGTGCTGCGTATGTCGACAATGCCCTGTCCAGCTCGCCCAGAATTCCCTGGTAGTCGATGATAAAACCGAAATCCTTCCCTTCATATATCCTGTTCACTCTGGCTATCGCCTGTAAAAGGCTATGTTCTTTCAACGGTTTTGCAATGTACATAATTGTATTTCTGAGACAGTCAAAACCGGTTAGTAGCTTATCAATTACTATTATAATCTCCGGGTCGCCGTCCCGGTCAAAGGCGGCTATTATCTCCTTGTTGTAATGCTCCTCGTTGCCGAACCGCTCCATCATCCTCTTCCAGAATTTATGTATATCATCTTTGGGCTCGTCATCAACCTCCACATATCCTTCCCGCACATCGGGGGAGGACATTATCACCTCGCTTGTCACATCTCCGATCTCGTCGAGATACTTCTTGAATGTAATGGCTTCCGCTCTCGATGCTGTAGCCAGCTGTGCCTTGAATCCCGTATCCTTCCAGTTCTTGGAATAGTGATCGCTTATATCGTATGCCATCATGTATACGGTCTTGTCGGTCTTGCCGAGCTTCTCGATTCTGCTGAATTTCTTCTTCAAGTCAACGACCTGGTATTCGCTCAGCGGCTCGCAGACCCTGTCGAACCACTTGTCAATGGATTTCTTGTTGATCTCCTGGATAACGTATCTCCCCTCGTAGAGAAGCGGTACCACCTGTTTGTCTTCAACGGCCTTATCTATGGTATATTTCGGATCGATGAATCCGCCGAACTTCAGGACAGTGTTCTTGTCTTTCCTCAACAGGGGCGTTCCGGTAAAGCCTATGTAGCAGGCATCGGGCAGAATCCGCTGCATCATCCTGTTCGTTTTGCCGTACTGGCTCCGGTGGCTCTCGTCGACCAGAACGAAAACGTTTTCCGAGCTTATCTCCGCTCTTTTCTTTTTAATGGCGGAGACGAATTTATCCACGACGGTGGTCATTATTGCTCTCTTGTTTCTTTCGAGGAGCTCGAGTAGGTTTTTGCCCGTTCTCGCCTTTACGGGTTCCATCCCGCAGTGCCGGAATGTCTTCCATATCTGATCGTCAAGATTAATCCGGTCGGTGACGATTACGATACGCGGATTGCCGATCTCCTTATCCAGTGCGAGCGCCTTTGCTATCATGACCATTGTCAGCGATTTCCCGCTACCCTGCGTATGCCAGATAACGCCGCCCTTTCTTCTCTTCGCGCTCTCGAAGGTCTTTACCCTGTCGAGTGTATTTTTCACCGCGAAGTACTGCTGGTATCGTGCTATCTTCTTCTGGCCGGCATCGTATACGATGTACTGGTAGCTCAACTCCAGCAATCGCTCCTTTTGGCAGAGAGAAAAAATGCCGATATCCTGTCCGGTAACGAGCCTTCCTGCTTCTTCCA
>CAZZCF010000285.1:0-3350 GCA_964652955.1 uncultured Leptospirales bacterium | reverse complement strand
ATTCAGAAACTGATGCAGATAAAAAATCCTGATCTTGAAGACAGGAAAAATGCATTGTTAATAGTATCGTATTTCAAGACAGGCCGGTGGAAAGAGGCGGTTGAGCTTACCGAAAGGAATCTGAAGCGATTGATCGATTCGCCATATGGAGAGCTCGCATTTAAGGAAACTCTGTATTATTATTATCAAGAAGCTGATAGAAAGAACTTTAAAAGATATTCACGATACTTGTTGAAGTATTCCGGAAATGGGAATTATGTGAACTTTTTATCCGGAATGCTCTATTTGAGGCTCGGCAGCTATAATAGTGCTTATTACTTCCTCTACCGAACCGGACAGACCGACAGTGAATATCGAGATGAAGCGCTTTATTATCTCGGCATGATAAGCTACCTGCAACATAAGAACATGAGGCTTGCTAAAAACCATTTCAATAAATTAATTCAAGCAGGAACCGACAATAATGAATTTTCCTTGCGGGCAAAAATTGCACTCTCCATCATGTATAAAGAGGAGGGTGAGGTCGAGTTGTCGAAAAGATATCTTTCAGAAATAATCAATAGTACGGATAATAAGCTTCTTTTCATTCAGGCAAAAAATCTTTTCGAATCTTTTGGGTATTAAAACCGGTAATTGCACACTTTTCGCTTACCCGAAATGCAGCGGAAAGATGGCTCATTGATAATCCATTCATGGCGGAGAGTGCATATATTTTTGAATCTCCGCGAACGGTCAGAGAGCTCATCGAAGCTCATGGTTCGGCTGACAATACTTGCTATGAGGAAAGTACAACGTATGAAAATAATTGTTATTCATGGACCGAATCTCAATCTTCTCGGGAGAAGGGAACAAAACATTTACGACAGTATCACTCTCGATGAGATCAATGAAATGATCAAAAAATTCTGCAAAAAAAATAACACTGAAGTTGCAATACTGCAATCTAATTCAGAAGGGGAGATCATCGATTTTATCCACCAGAATGAGACTGCAGATGGGCTGATCATCAATCCGGCCGCCTATACTCATACATCCGTTGCGATACGGGATGCTATTAAGGCTGTTAACCGGCCAGCTGTTGAGGTTCATCTTTCAAATATTCACGCTCGTGAAGAATTTAGAAGCAACTCCTTTATCGCACCGGTTTGTATTGGACAAATATGCGGTTTTGGTCCATATTCATATGTGCTTGGCATACTTGCACTGGTAGAGCATATTCGAAAGGGGTAGGTGCAGGGGAAGGTGCGCAGCTCGTGGAGATTACTGGTATAGAGAGATTCCGGTATTCATCCGGATTTTAGCACCATAGATAGAACCGCTTTACGGGATGTCAAAAATAATGAAATGAATCACAGTACAGTTATGAAAAATGTCTGCATAGTGATTGTAATTGTCATTCTCTTCCATGCGATTTCCTGCAAGGAGAGCTCTCTTGATGAGGTGGAGCCGAACGATTCACTGTCAACGGCTACTGAAATTGAACTGAATGCGAGAGTAAAAGGGTTCATCGGCACGAGGAATGATAGGGATTATTACCGAATAGATATAATTGAGCCTGCCGTAATCGATATCGTCCTTTCCCCGGTAAAAGGAGTCAACCACTCTCTGAAGATATGGCACAGGAAGGGAGGCAGGGGAATTCTCATCAAAGAGATTGACGACTTGAGGAAGTCTTCACCGGAAAGGATGTGCAATCTATACTGTGAAAAGGGTATCTACTTCATTTCGGTTCAGCATGGTGTGAGAGATATTCCGAAACCGAATCGTGAGACCCCCTATTTCATCACCATACAGAGCAGGGAACCGTCAGAGAATGAGGAACGCGAAGTGAACGACCGCTCCGAACTGTCGAATCCGATTACCTTTCATACAAAGGTATACGGATACTACTCCCCCGCGTACAATCGGTTGAGCGAAGATCGGGAAACTCCCCTGCGAGAAGAGGATTGGTTCTCTCTCGATATCGACCTCGATAGATCAAATCGCATCATCATTGATATAGAAGTTTCAGGAGTTCCAGGCGTCAATGCCATGCTCTGCCTCTATGACGGGGAACGTGAACTGATAAGTGAGTCTGACACAAACGGTATTAACGAGGGCGAATCCCTGAAGGGAATTGGAATAGCTGATCCGGGAAGGTATTATATTGTTGTCACCTCACGAAATTTCAACTCGAATAATGATGTTCCGTATGAGCTCGCTATTACCCGGAGGGAATACGAACCGACCCTGGAGATGGAACCCAATGATGCATCCGAGAAGGCAAATGTCATCACCGAAAACTACATCCGGGGAAGTATCGTAACCCCCGATGACGTTGACTACTTCCTGTACAGGGTACAGGGTGATTATACACTTCACCGGATTGAAGTCGAGCCGCCCCCACAGGTGAACATCGCGGTTACTGTTTATAATGCCCACCGAAAGATGCTCTTCGAAGTTGATAACGGCAGCTCCGATCAGAAGGAGGTACTGCCAGATGCCATTATCAGTGAGGATTTCTATGTGAAGATATCAACCGCAGATCGCAGTTTTGATAAGCAGAATATGTACCTGCTCTCGATCACTTCACAGCACTTTATCGAAGGATTCGAGCGGGAACCCAATGACAGCAAGAAGAATGCCACCAGAATAACAATACCGACCATATTCGGCTATACATCACGGCGGGGGGATGTTGACTATTATGCGCTTTCCTATGAAAGGAGAACAAGATGCACCTTTACGGTAACGGGCATTGCCGGCGGCGAGCTCTCAGTATCCGTCACCGATCCTCTCGGCTATATTGTGAAGACTATTTCTGTTGTTGGAAAACAGCGTAAACTGTTCAGTGAGATGATTGATGAAAAGGGATTCATCATAGTTGAATCGGTTACCGAAAATTATGATGAGCCATATCAGATTACCATTGAGAGGCAACCGTGAGTTATCGCCATGGTATCATCGTAGCATTTCTGTGCATCTTCACCCTGTATTCCTGTCTCCACCGGGGAGTGCAGGAGCGCGATGGAGAGGAGGGTACGCGGTATAATTTCAAGCTTCTTGCTTATGATGAGAATATCAACGACCCACAGTCGGACAGGCGATCTTTTTATAAAGTTTATATTGATAAAATCGAGACCGGGAGGACAACTATCGGTTTGGAATCGCAAATAAAATCATTTGAGACAAGGCTCTCATCCAACAGACATCTTCTCATTGTTGAGAAATGGGTTCTCGTTGAGAAGAAGAAAAAATATATCAAACTGAATAATATCGATCAGCCCAAACCGCATTTTCTGTATTTTAACCTTCCGCGAGAGAGCAGAGTAGTCATCACAATGAGAAACGATGTAGAAAGTCGCAAAGCT
>CAZZCF010000284.1:0-3354 GCA_964652955.1 uncultured Leptospirales bacterium | reverse complement strand
CTCTTTTCTTATCAGGTATCCTTCTCTATCGAGATGAGTGAACGCACCATAGTGATGTTTGATGATAAAGTCAATTATTTTATTACTGGTATTGCAGCAATAATCCATATACGGTTTTTCATATTTGGAAAACGAAACAGAGCACCGTCTCCTCACGGCTGAATTGTTTTCCTGAAAGAGCCGAACGTCCGTTATCATGGAGATTCTGCCTTTTTATAATAATGTTCATTCCACTGCTGCATTGATAGAATTGTTGTTTGAGAGGGGATTCCGCGATGGCGCGGTTAAATTTTTATTGACATGATGTAAAATACACACCTTCTTACATCTGAGGAGGGCGTAATGCTGATCGAGAAATCTCTTGATGAATTATCGGATCTGCTTAACAGAGGAGCAGTCTCTTCCCGCGAGGTGGCCCGGGCCTTTCTCGAGCGAATCAGTGCTGTCGATGAAAAGATAAATGCCTTCATAACCTGTGATGAAGATCGACTGTTCAGGGAAGCAGATGAGTCGGATAGGAGGAGGCAGAGCGGTAATCCCCGCTCGCCCTATGATGGTATCCCCGTTGCGGTCAAGGATAATATCTGCACTGAGGGTTTGCGAACCACCTGCGCCTCGGGAATACTGAGGGATTTTATCCCACCCTATGATGCAACCGCATACGCAAACATGCGGAGCAGAGGTTTCATTACCCTGGGCAAGACAAATATGGATGAGTTTGCCATGGGCTCGACAAGTGAAAACTCCTATTTTGGACCGGTACGGAATCCGCATGATCGTGAGAGAGTTCCGGGGGGGAGCTCCGGGGGATCTGCTGCTGCCGTATCTGCACTGATGGCACCGGTGGCACTGGGTTCTGATACCGGAGGTTCCATCAGGCTTCCGGCGTCATTTTGCGGTGTTGTTGGTATCAAACCCACTTACGGGAGAGTATCACGGTACGGTCTTGTTGCCTTTGCGTCTTCTCTCGATCAGATAGGTTCAATAGCACGAACGGTTGATGATGCTGCAATCCTCCTCGATTCGGTAGCCGGTTTCGATCCCCGTGATTCAACCTCGGTGAACATGCCGTGTGATCTCTTGGATATCACTGATACCATATCCGGATTGCGTATCGGGGTTCCTGATGAGTATTTCGATCAGATATCTCCTGACATGAAAGAAGCGATTGATCGGATAATTGTTTATCTGGAAAAAAATGGTGCAGTTATTGAGAATATCTCCCTTAAATACACCGAATACGCAATACCCGTTTACTATCTCATTGCTACGGCAGAAGCATCATCAAATCTCGCACGCTATGATGGCGTGAGATACGGGTACCGCTCTCCCAATAGTAAGAAGCTGAAAATGCTCTATGAGCGGACGAGGAGTGAAGGGTTTGGCACAGAGGTGAAACGGCGGATTATTCTGGGGACCTTTTCCCTCAGTGCTGGTTATTATGATGCGTATTATCAGAAAGCGTTGAAGGGAAGGACGCTTATTATCAACGATTTTCGTGAGGCCTTTTCAAAGGTTGATGCATTGATTACGCCGACTGCGCCGACAACTGCATTTAAGATCGGAGAAAAGATAAGTGATCCCCTCGAGATGTACATGACCGATGTTCTCACCATATCCGCGAATCTGGCTGCACTGCCCGGTGTGTCTGTGCCCATTGCGCTGGACGGCAATGGAATGCCTATCGGTGTGCAGCTACTCGGTAATTACTTTCAGGAAAAGACAATATTAACCATTGCAAAGAATATTGAAAAGAACTGTGGTTCCTTCACGCCCACTATATTATAATGCTGTTCTGATTGCGGTCATCTCCATTTCTCTCAGTTCCTGTTATACCTATAAGCCGATCAGAATATCCTACACTATGTCTATTACGAGTAACGGTTTCGGTTATGAGCGAAGCGGGAAAAGCCAGATAAGAAGAGACACCTCTCATGCCCGCTTGCGAGCGCCTCAGAGCCCCGATGAGGGTGCTCCGCAGCGCGTCAAGGATATTCCTCAGGCGAGGAAATATCGGTTTTACTTGAAAAAGTACTTTGCCCTCACCTATGGCACATCTCCAGTTGACAGGATGAACAAAAAAGGGGTAGAATACGCCTTACAGGGGAAATTCAAAGAGGCGGAGATTCTCTTTCAAGAGATTCTAAAAGAGGAAGCGCGCTGTGGAGCAGCATTGAACAATCTCGGTATTGTCTATGAGATATTCTGCCATTATGACAGGGCTTTTCGCATGTATGCACAGGCATGTCTGCTTGAACCGGAGAACGAAAAATTCCGGAGCAATTTCCTTTCCTTGAAAAAGATGAAACGCACTTCACGGCACTAGCGATACGTATGCTCCGGCACTGCGTTTCGTCAGATACTCGATGTGGAGTATGATGAGTATGCGTCTTTTCGTCAATGAGAAGAGGGATTCCGCGAAGAGAGGGGAAAAGCTTCTGCTGTTCTGCTGCTGTTTCCTTCTTGCACTGTCTGCGTGCGGAATTAATGAACCGGTCGAAGAGGATTATTTCAATGATATCGATCGTGTCAAGGGGAGAGAAAAGCCCTTCCCGGCACCGGTCATTGATGACATCACGGCGACCTATGATACTGAAGATAATGTCTACATCATCGAGATAGACTTTTCGAGCACGCAGACGATTGATCCCGATACCGGCACCAACGAATATCTTCGATATTATCTGTACTATTCTTTTGATGATCCCGCTGGTTTCGCCGACGAGAAGGATTATTACGAGGAAACGAGACTTCTCGGGTATATCGATGAATCCCAATTCGAGACATCAGAGAAGAAGATTATGTTAACTGCGGAGGTGCTCAATCGGCGTGTGTATTTCTGGATAACGGCAATGGATGATGGTCGCGAGAGCGATCACTCGAATGTTGACTTTATCGATATATAGATGGTCTCGGCCGTGCATGACTGCGTACGGATGGATGATTGTTTTTCTGTGCAAGAGAAAATGCAGCTCAGTGAACATTGACCGATGCAAGTGAGAGAGCGGGGAAACATAACTGCAGGGATACTACTGATGCTCTGTTTGTTCTTTTCGGAAGCGGCATTCGGCGAAGTGCACTCTCCGGCCATTCGCCACATCACGGTCCATTCCGAAGATGATACGAGCTTCAGGAGCGAGAACAATCTCTTCACTGAGATGACCGCGTTCGATAAATCTGTTGATACGGTATCGGTTCCTGATAAGCGTGCACTTCTGAGCGGTGAGCAGAATAAAAAAGCGGCAGAACCGGCTTTGCGGAAAAGCGGAAAACATGAGATAGAGGATCTCAATCCGAGCGCCGGTGAGGAGGTGTCGCTTTTCATGGCGCTGACGCTCGATGTTACCGTGCCGG
>CAZZCF010000283.1:0-3362 GCA_964652955.1 uncultured Leptospirales bacterium | reverse complement strand
ATAACACCTCAGACAGGAGAATCCCCGAATTCGAGCCTGAAGCGCAAAATGTCAGTATAAAAGTATCTATTTAACTGAATATACTTCAAGAGTATCGGAAAATGAAATAATCCGTGAAATTCTATCATACAGCATACTGAGAGGAGTAAAGAGTAATGAATCGCGTGGAATCATTCGTTCCGGATGACTGGCGCCAATTCTGGTAATGACCTTCCTAAATCCAACACTTTTCAAATATCTCCTCACCGTTGACGGTGAGAAGTCGATCCTATGATCAACAGGATGAGTTGTATCCCACTGCATTCGATGAAATACATACATCGGCCCAAAAAAAGATGGGACGGACAGGGCAAAAACACCGCCATCAGATAAATGATTATATATGCGCTTTACAACGCTGTCAGGAGATTTACAGTGCTCAATGAAGTACCAGGCGGTTATAATATCAAACGATTCATTCAGTTCAGCGTCATCAAAGGAGGACTGTATCGTTTCAATATTCAATTTCTCTCGCGTGTACTCTGCTGCATAGTGTGAGATTTCAACTCCTTTCACTCGACCGATACCGGCATCTCGTGCCGCTTTCAGAAAAAAACCCATCGCCGAACCAATATCGAGAAGACTCGCTCTTTCATGCGAATTCCCCTTATACATATTGAGAATTACCTGAAGTCTCCTCAGTGAAGTTTGATAGATAGCCTCGAAGTCCTCTAAATAGGTTTTCCCATATTTCTCTTTGTATTCATGAATAAAATAGTTATCATTATACGCAACTGTTTCAAAATCAGGATTAAAGATAATTCCACAGGTTTTGCATTTAAGCAGGTGCAGAGAGGGTGTTGAAGCCTTTAGAGAGTTGCAGAGCGGGCATTTTGAGCTCTTATACCCCATCATCGATAGCATGGTGAAACGAACAGTTTCTCGGGCTTCATTTCTTCTTTCGCTTCTTCGCCGGTTCAACAACGATGGGAACTCTCTTAATCTTCGTCTTATCCAGAGAGAGAAGCACTAATTCCGCATACTGCTCCGGTACTTCAAAAAAGGAA
The DNA here is from genome assembly GCA_964652955.1 of uncultured Leptospirales bacterium. Taxonomy (GTDB): domain Bacteria; phylum Spirochaetota; class UBA4802; order UBA4802; family JAKQUI01; genus CAZZCF01. The sequence continues at coordinate 2,316 of CAZZCF010000283.1, read as the reverse complement.
TATGTTGAATGTATGTCAATTTTGCCGATGAGTTTCCCATCTATGCCGGATCGCTTGACAATCTCCCTTATGAGATCACCGGGAGAAATGTTGTGATTTTTCCCTATATTGATGAACAATCTCGCTTTACCATCTTTCACATCCTCAAATACAACCTTCCCCGAAGTCGACTTGTCCCCGAGCCAATCGAGAGAAACATCTAATTTTGAAATGTCCCCGATAAACTCCCTTAAGAGAGCAGCTGCGATCCTTCTCGTTCCAACAAGAAAAGGGAGTTTTTTTCTCAAAGCTTTTAAAAGAGCGTAGTAATCGGTCAGGTCATAGGTCAGTGCAGTTTCCAGCACATTCTCAATCTTCTTTTCGTAATTCATAAATAACAACTCCTCATTCTAACCTCATCTTCGCAAGATGGGTTATACAAACACAAAAAATATCATCTGCCAGTAAAAAATTGTGCACAGTATTGACAGCAGTTATAAAATAGCAAGTAATTTTCAAATCAGCTTCACTAGATCCGCTTACCGTGTAATATACCACTCCCTCGTTATGCTTTTTACCGCTTTTACTTTACAACTCGACTGATTTGCATCTATATCCCACATTTCTCACTGTTTCAATAATCGCATTAAACTCATTGCCCAGTTTACTTCGCAATCGTCGGATATGCACGTCAACAGTTCTCGTTCCACCAATATAGTCAACACCCCATATTTTATTTAACAGCTCTTTTCTTGAAAAGACCACATCCTTGTTCTGTACCATAAATCGCATGAGCTCAAATTCCTTATACGTTAAATCAAGTCTTTCACCATTTAAGTAAACCGAATACTCCTTCAGATTTATCTTTAAATTCCCGATTGCTTCGATATTCTCATCATCCAAGAGATTTTTATCCAACACTATCCTATGAATCCTTTTGGGCAGCTCGCCGCTCCGAAAGGGATACACCACAAAATCATCAAAAAACCACTCAAGATCGATATTCTCCAGGCTTTTCTCCTCAATTATAAGAAGTATGGGGATGCTCTTAAATTTTTTTCGAATTTTCGAGAGGTAAAATTGCATCGCATTCAAATCATCACATATATCAGCATCTATAATGAGTATTAAAAAATCTTCATGCCTCATATTCTCAATTGAGCTGTAACCAATGACATCATACTGACTCAAAAGAGCCCCGACATGCTCAATTCGTTCCCTGTTTTTTGACAGCATTCCAATTTTTATTCTAAACTTCTCAACCATGAAAAAGCACATCCCCCATATTTCTGTCTCTGATAACCATCATTATGTATTCCCGGGTGAACAATTCTCACACCTCCCGATAGGAATATCTCAAGCCCGTTATATCTTGAAGGACACCCCTTACGCTCTCCGCGCTCAGCATCTTACCCATCAATAATTTCATGAAACAGGTGCATATACTGATCAGCAACATGATCCGCAAAAAAATCCATTACCTTCTTTCGATTATTGGAAGAGCATTTGAGATAGAATTCTTTGTCGCGGTAAAAGCGCTTGATAGCGTCAGCACACGCATTCACGTCACCCACGTTGATTAAAATTGCATTTTCACCATCCTTTAGAAAATCGACCTGGCCTCCATGATTCGTGCACACAATCGGCAAACCACAGTACATCGATTCCAAAAAAACAATACCGAATCCTTCATGGAGAGAGGTTAAAATAAATAGATCAGAAAGAGCGAGGAACTTGTATTTCTCAAAATCTGAAACATACCCGAGGAAGGTGACACGGTGTTTCAGTTCAAGCTGTTCAACAAGCGAAGTGAGATGTTCCCTTTCGGGGCCATCACCCATAATTAACAACTTTACTTTCTCAATTTCAATCTGCGAGAGCGCTCTGAGAATAGTATCAATAGACTTTCGTTTTATTAATCTCCCGACAGTAATCAGGAGAAAATCACTGTCGTCAAGCTTCAGTTCCGATCGTGAAATAGATGGTATCTCCGGCGGATGAAATGCCAGTGGAATGATTTGTACTTCCCCCTTCGGCTTATAGAACCGCTTCGCATTCGAACGGGTATTATTCGATTGCGCAACAACCCTGTCAGCACGATCTATAAGGAAGCGAACTGTTTTTCTGAAGATAGCGTTTCGGTGAGGAGAAAGCTTTTTGCTCGGATCATAAATATCCCCTCCGTGCAGCGACAGCACATTCGGAATACGGAAGATCTTCCCAAGAATAAAACCCAGCGGACCCGAGGGAACCGCGAAGTGTGTATTAATGATAGTATACCGATTTTTACGAATGAGTTTTATGCCCCTAATAAATCCCATCGGGAGGTATGAGAAC
>CAZZCF010000282.1:0-3406 GCA_964652955.1 uncultured Leptospirales bacterium | reverse complement strand
TCTTTTGACCTGCTCCCACACCGGCGGCACCGCCACCGTAACCATAAACCTCGGCTTTCCCGGCCATGAGTCAGCTCAGAATCAATCCCTTATCGACCGATTGCTGGGGCTTTTTTTGCAGAAGGCATACGCCCAGCCTCCGGCTGATATCGAGTCGTTTCTCGTCAGGGTAACCGGTCCCGGAATGGGGACCATCGAATACGGCTTCGCGCCGACGGTGACAAGCATTACCGTCGTGGTGCCTGCCGGAGAGAAGAGAACGATTTCGGTGATAGCAGCGGTCAGCCCTTCCTCGCCGAGCGCCGCCCTCGCCTTCACCGGCACGGAAACCCTTGCTCTCAATCCAGGTGATATTAAGAGCATCAGCGTGATGATGATTGTGAGCGAGACAAAAATCGTGATACCTGATTTTTATAATGATCGCATTGTTCAGATCGATGATATTTCAGGATCGGGATGGCAAACGAAAAATGTATCCGGTTTTGTAAATCCACCGGGGCTCTCCATATTCACTCCTTATGACATTGACTTTGATGCGCGGGGAAGAATTTATATTGCCAATAATTTCGATTCTGCCGGTGCTCATAAATTGATTCGAATAAACGATATGGTAATCACTGAATACAATCCCATTATCCTTGATTCACAATTGGCAGGTCATCCGCTCAGAACTCTGGCAATAGATAGAATTAACAATGTAGTATATTTTGCATCATCGACACAACTCTTTCGTTGTGATTATGATGGAAACAATCTCAAGATAGATTTCGCCATGGGGGGAATTGCAGACATAAGCGGTTTAGCAGTCGATAACGATGGAATGCTCTACATCACCTACGGTAATGCGCCACTTGCCGCTTCATATTTACAGAAGTATAATCCCGCCACTGAAAGTATTATCGGAACAACCTCAGCCGTCGACTATCCCTGGGATGTTCTGGTAAAGGACAACTTTATATATGTGACAGATCTCGATGGTACTGAAGGCTATAAAATCTTACAATTTGACATGAACCTCAACCTCGTCGGTAATTTCGGAGTTCTTTCACTAGTAAATCCAGAAACCCCCGGAAACTTCTACGGTCCTCGCAGATTCGTGGCAATACTCAACAGAAAAATTACTATGATCGATGATAATTCAGGTGATGACTATGATAAGCTTGTATCAATGTCTGACATAAATGGCTCAAATTGGGAATATTTTGGTTCAAGCGGTTCAGGAGTTGGTCAGTTCAGCTTTTATTATTTTTCTGGCTGTTAAAATTGAAAATCGTATACTATACTTCAGGGATTACCGGCTCCGGTCGTGTCGTTCGGGGAATATCCATTGGCAATGCTCTTAAGCGGAATAATATAAACTGTGACTATACCATTCTCAGTAGTTCTTCATTTGCCCATCTTGCGGATACGTTTCGTATCTCTCATACAGAAATTCCCCTTGAGCATGAGGAACAGCTTTCCAAAGAAAATGTAAGCACGTCTATATTATACGAGACACTCCATAAACTGAATCCTGACGTCTTGTTGATTGACCTCCTCTGGTTTAATCTCTATCACTTTATTCACGAGCTCTCCTGCAAAAAGGTTTTTCTCTCCCACTATGTCATTGAAGAATTTTTCACTATTCCTCTTGAGTCCGGCACCATATCAATCCGTCCCAGCGACTACGATCTCCTCCTGGCGGTTGAGCCCTTCACCTGCAGTGTGCCGATGCAGCAGATCAATCCGATAATACTCCGAAACAGAGATGAGATTCTCTCAAGAGATAAAGCGCTTGATCAATTGAATCTGAGCGATTCACAGAAGATATGCCTCTATGCCTTCAACGCACATCCTGATGATTTTGAACGGTTTAAGAACAAGTATTCTTATCTTGAAGACGTGGGATATCAGATGGTGTACACAACGAATTACAAGGGAGGTATTTTCCCTATCGTTGACTACTTCAACGCATTTGATCTCATTATAACCGGTGCGGGATACAGCGCATTCTGGGAAGTGATATACTTCAATAAGGAAGCAATTTTTGAGAATTTTCCCTTGCTATTCAGCAGCACCGAGCGCCGGATAAAGGAATGCCAGGAGTACTACTTCGATAAGAACGGCGCCGATCAGCTGGTGGACATTATACTTTCATTCTGAGAACAATTCCTTCCCATGCTATATTGCAGGTAGTGATTATAGAGATATTATACCCTCTATTTCAGAATGCATTGAATATAAGATACTCATTAATTAAGATTAAACTTCCTGATGCTCAGGATCGCACGGTTCTATTGTATTAACTTCGTATCATTCTTGACATTTTTAATTGCATGAGTATATAGTTAACGATATATTAGTATATGATAATGCCCTTGTTACAGTATAGATAAATAAATCCAGTACAAAGCTCTCAATTTAATAAATGAGGAGTTTCGCGATATGATATCCAAAAAGATAGTAAAATATATAAGCATATTTATTCTCCTTTCCTCATTCTGTTTATTCCAATGCTCCCGTAGCGGCGGAACTGCCACGGTGACCATAAACCTCGGTTTCCCCGGCCATGAGTCGGCTCAGCAGCAATCTTTCATCGATCGACTGCTCGGGCTCTTTCTCGTGAAGGCCTACGCCCAGCCGCCTACTGACATTGAGTCATTTCTCGTCAGAGTAACCGGTCCCGATATGGGAACCATCGAGTACGGCTTTTCAGCCGATACGACTACTATTACAGTGGTGGTGCCGGCGGGAGAAGCGAGAACGATTTCAGTTATTGCAGCAGTGAGTCCATTATCGGAGAGCGCCGCCCTCGCCTTCACCGGCAAGGAGACTCTTGATCTTAATCCGGGCGAGGAGAAAAGTATCAGTGTGACGATGATAGTGAGTGAGACAAAGCTGGTGTTACCGGATTATAGTTTTGTGCGTGTTGTACAATTTGACGATATTTCCGGAGCTAATAGCAGAACAAGGAATGGAGGTGATATAAGTTTTCTCGGAACCTTCAGACCTTACGATATAGACTTCGATGCACAGGGAAGGATTTTGGTCGCAGTTAATACTGTCGGATCGGGTTCAAGTGCGGTTATCCGACTCAATGATATGACCACAACGAGCTATGATTTAATTGCTGATGATACCGGATTTGTCGGCATCGTAGCACTTGCAGTGGACAGGGAAAACAGCATGATTTACTATGCGACAAACTCAGAACTGTACCGGTGGGATCTGATTAACTCCATCAGAACGCAGCTTACCATTACCGGAATAGGAACTATCAGGGGCATGGACATCGATGAAAACGGCATACTCTATATCGCCGGAAGGGATGGAGCCGGAAATGACAGAATATTCAAGTATGATACTGACCTCGAGACCGACCAGGCCATGACCGGCGGCTGGGTGAGATCGCTTTGGTCGTACCTGC
>CAZZCF010000281.1:0-3428 GCA_964652955.1 uncultured Leptospirales bacterium | reverse complement strand
AAATACCGATTGTCATCTATACCGCTTACTCTAATTATAAGAGTAACTTCATGACCTGGACTGCCGATGCGTATATTACCAAGACCTCTGATCTCAAAGAGCTGAAGGATAAGATACGTGATATACTCTCGGCGCGATCCGTCTAATGATTCACGACTATTTAAAAAAGACACTGGTTTTCATTCTCGCGGGTGGGCAGGGAGAGCGTTTATACCCGCTCACACGTGACCGATCAAAGCCAGCCGTACCGTTTGGCGGAATCTACCGTATTATTGATTTTCCTCTGAGCAACAGTATTAACGCTGATCTCAAGAAAATTATCGTTCTCACTCAGTATAAGTCCCTCTCTCTTGATAGACATATTAAGACAGCATGGAATATTTACAGTCGGGAGCTCGATGGTTTTATTGATGTTGTCCCACCACAACAGCGTATTGATTCGAACTGGTATGCGGGAACAGCGGATGCTCTCTTTCAGAATATTTATATCATTGAGATGGAGAAACCTGAGTTCGTTCTCATCCTCTCCGGTGATCATGTGTACAAAATGGATTATAGAAAGATGCTCCTCTTCCATCTTGAGAAGAATGCCGATTTAACCGTTGCGGCAATTGAGATTCCTGTTGAGGAAGCCCGTCGGTTCGGGGTCATTGAAGTTGATGATGAATCACGCATAGTCGGATTTGAAGAGAAACCGGAGCATCCCAAATCGGTTCCTCACAAAGAGAACATGGCATTCATCTCCATGGGCATCTATGCCTTTAAAACAGAAAAGCTGGTAAGTTATCTTTCGCAGAATTATAAGCGGGATGGTAGCAGTGATTTTGGCAGGGATATTCTCCCCGGCATATATCCGACTGAGCGTGTCTATGCTTTCGACTATGTAAACAGTCAAATCGATAATGCGTACTGGCGGGATATTGGAACCATTCGTTCGTACTTTGAAGCGAATATGGATCTGATTTCAGTAACACCGCAACTCAATCTCTATGACAGAGAATGGCCCATCAGGACCTATATGGAACAGTCGCCACCGGCGAAATCAGTCTTCGACTCCGAGGAGCGGAGAGGACTGGTGATTGACTCCATAATATCGAATGGTGCCATCATTAGCGGATCGATCACTAGAAGGTGTGTGATATCTCCCGGGGTCAAGGTAAACAGTTATGCTGAAGTAGAGGATTCGATTCTCATGAACGATGTTTCTATTGGGAGACATGCCCGGATTCGGAATGCAATTATCGATAAATATGTACAGGTGCCTGCCAATGAAGTTGTTGGCTATAATGATGCAGAGGACAAAAAGAGGTTTACCGTTTCTGCGGATGGCATAGTCATTATACATAAGAACTATATCTTTTAGGCTCCGTGCTGCCTGTGCTGGAACGGAGAGACTCTGTCAATACGGCGCCAGGGGGGAGATTGTTGCCTGCGCGCTGTTTATTTATTATAAGGCGTAATACCTTGAGGATGTAAGACATGCTGTTGTAAGCAGCAGAAAAGTTCCTGCGAAGCAGGCTCGCCTTGTAACAAGATACACCGTCGATGGTTGTCGATGCTGCGGGAGTCGACTGCGATAGCACTTGCAGTTTGCGGTAGAGTGATTTACTGTTTGCGAGCAATCTCAAGAGAGAGAAGAGCATCAGGGTAGTAATAATACTGAAGAGAGTACTGGAGAAGAGCGGTGAAATGCAAATTCATATTTTGTCTCCATAACCATCAGCCGGTTGGGAACTTTAAACATGTTTTTGAGTGGGCTTTTCGTTCCTGTTATGAGAAGACCATCAATCTCCTCAAGGAATACCCTGAATTTTCTTTCGCGATCCATCATTCGGGACCGATCCTTGAATGGATCAGAGATAATGCACCGGATTATCTGGATACCGTCAGGATGATGGTTGAGCGGAATCAGGTTGAGATTATCGGTGGGGGTTTCTACGAGCCGGTGTTTTCAGTAATTAGCGAGGCGGATATACGGGGTCAGATTGTGATGCTTCAGAATTTTTGTACGGAAACCTTTGGAAGCGCTCCCAGAGGTTTCTGGACTGCGGAGCGGGTATGGGACCCTGAAATTCCCCGTTTAGTATCGGGTATGAATATGACCTATACTATACTGGACGACAACCATTTCAGGTATGCCGGTATAGAGGAGGAGGAGCTTCACGGATACTATATCACCGAACGACTTCGGTATCCCCTCATGGTTTTTCCCATTGATAAGTTCTTGCGCTATTCCATCCCCTTTAAGCTTCCCTCGGTAACGATTGATTATTTCAGGGATCGGGCAGAAAAGGGGATTTATGACTTCGTTTATGGTGATGATGGGGAAAAATTCGGTGTTTGGCCCGGTACGGAGAAGTGGGTTTTTGAAGAACGATGGCTGATGAATTTTGTCGAAGCTGTTCTCGCCTGTGATTGGCTGGAGATGATACACCCTTCATCATTTATTGAGGCATATCCCCCCACGGGAAGAGTCTATTTAACACAGGGGAGTTACTATGAGCTCTCGGAGTGGGCATTGCCCTCACCTGTCGCTCTCAAGTTATGGAAGCTTCATAAGGAGATTGAGGAGTGGGATCGAAAAGAGGAATTCTATCCTTTTCTCAAGGGTGGGGTGTGGAATAATTTTCTCAATAAGTATCCCGAATCCAATGCAATTAACAAGAGAACACTGCTTCTGAGCAAAGAAGTCGAGGAATATGAAAATGCAACGGGGAATACCTGTGATGATGTGAAAATTGAGCTGTATCGGAGTGAATGTAACTGTGCTTACTGGCATGGTTTCTTTGGTGGCATTTATCTGAATAGTCTTCGGCATGCGCTCTATGAACATCTCCTCAGAGCCGAATCCCTTTTTTTGAACAGGATCGAGATGAATGATCTGCAGGTTATCGAGTCTGACTTCTGGCATGAGGGCCATCAACAGATTCTGGTACGAAAACGCGATCAATCGACTATTTTTCTGCCGCGGTACGGAGGAACAATATCTGAAATTGGCATTTATAATCGGTCTACGAACATCTTCGATGTTCTTGCGCGGAGGTTCGAAGCCTATCATGAAAAATTGTCGGAGAGGAATGAGGTTGCCGAATCCGGGAATGACGCTTCCGTCGAATCGATACACGATATGAGCTTGAAGAGGGAAGAGGGGATCGAGAACTATCTTGTGTACGATAACAGGAGGAGATACTCGTTTAAAGACCTCATCGGAGAATCTCTTCCTTCAGCAGAGGAGTTAATGAATAGCAGTGATGCAATCCTTGATTGCAGCTCTCTTATATATCACTCTCACGTAGAGCGTCGCGAACAGGATCTGATAGTATCTTTCGAGCGGGAGATTGATGTTGCACAACGATCTCTTTCGCTTTGCAAGGAATACACCCTGTCAGAGGACCGGACGGGTGTACGTGCTGCATATCGGATTCAGG
>CAZZCF010000280.1:0-3468 GCA_964652955.1 uncultured Leptospirales bacterium | reverse complement strand
ATGCTATGCGAACTCTGGAAGGAGAAGAGGCGCGACCCTGCGCTTAAGCATAAGTCCGAAGGTGTTCTGGAGCGCGATCTGATGGCCCGCCCTGGCATCCTCGAAGGCCTCGTCTGGGACCGAAGGGAGGAGGACTGGAGCATCGCGATCGACTACGACATGAAGGACAGTGTCTACGATGCAGATGCCGATATCCGGTGTGATGCCTCGATTGGCCAATACAGGAAGCGCTCCATTCGCCGCAATCATTCGCGGTCGTTGTGGCCATGAATCGATGTCATCGAGGGGGTAGATGGGACGGGGGATATTCGTATACTTGAGCTGGCGAACATCCACATTTGTTGTTCCCACCGTTTTCACGTAAAGGGTTTTCCGATTATATAATAGGTAGCGCCATCTGAAGTGAAAGATGCTCTTCACCACCACGATGTCGGCACTCCAGATGCTCAGACCGAGATCCTGATAAAAGCTCGGATAGGAGGAACCGGTTGAGAGTTCGGTTATTACCAGATGAATACCCTTGCGTTTAAGAATTACGGTTTTGCCGTATTTCCCCTTTTTCTTGACAAGGAGTGTTCCGCTAAATTCCAGGGGCCTGTTGTAAACCCGTTCGAGCTTTCCGCCGAGCGTGAGCGTAATCGTCTCCCCGATTTTGTGTGTAAAGGCCTTTTGTGCTGCATCCCTGTCTCGTACCGTTAAATATGATGTGAGATCCGGGCCCTCCTCCATGAGTACCTTGAGAATCCAGGTGTTCTCTCCGGGCGCTCCGGCGAGCACATTATCGGAAACATCGCTGAACAGCACAGTGCCGAGCTTTCTCAGGAGCCAGCTGTCCCGCGCAATTGCAATTGCCTCGGAGGGTGTGTACCCCTCATGATGCTTCACCGCGCGTACCGACCAGTTGAGATCGGCGAGCTCATCGGCAAGCTTCTGTGCGAGATCCCTGTTGTTATCAGTGACCACAACGGTTGTCCAGCCCAGCTCGGGCTCATTGTCCAGCCAGAGGTGTACGGTGAAGTTTGATACGCAGAGCACTTCGTCTGAATCTTCCATATCATCCATCCTGCTGAATATCTGGCGCATGGGGGAAAGGAGATCGATCTGCATACCGCCCCCCTTGAGGAGGCGCATCTTGTTGTACACCATAACCGGTTTTACCTTTCCCTGAATTGTCTTTATGAGGATTTCGCCTGCGCGATAGCCGGCATCGAAGAAGTCCCGATGCGGATTGGTCTTGTATCCTACAATGAATGTTGCATTGCGCGCTTTATCACGGGTAATATTTGCGTGCATATCGAAGCTCACCCCGATGGGAACATTCTCACCCAGAACCTGCCGCACCGAGCGCAGAATATCGCCCTCGGGATCTCTGAGGCCCTTCACCCCCATGGATCCGTGCATAGAGAGATACACACCATGGACATTCTCTGCCTTTTTGAGCCCCTCCAGGAGGGTGGCTTTAATGTGTTCATAAAAATCCCTTTCGACGGGTCCGCCGGGCATCGCCCTCGCTTTAATAATAGGAACAACGGTAATCCTGTTCTTGCCGAAGTCTTCAACTGCTTCGAGAAATCCTGCGATCTCATATTTCTCTTCCCTGCTATAGGGAATTATCTTATCGCCGTAGAGAAGACTCTCCGCCTCGAATTCCTCTTTTCTGGTCGTAATGGGAGAGAAGGCATTTACCTCGGTGAGAATCTCGGCAACGGCGATAATCTTTTGATCGGATTCGCCCTGCAATGCTTTCTCTCCATCCGGCTCTCCGCAGCGGATGAAACTGAAAGCGGTAAAGATAATGATTAAGAGTGATAGGATGCTCGATTTCATTTTGTACATACCCCCTGAATGAAGATTTAAGCTCTTAATAATGGAACAGGTTGATATGAGAATTGACCTACACCTGCGCCATGAGATTGTTCAGAAATTCAGTGAGCATGAACTCGGAAACATCGTACGGCAGTGCTTCAAGAAGCATATTGATCTTCTCCATCCGCTCGGGAAGAACCTCGCCGGTAACTCCCGCGAGGGCAGCAAGCTTTAAAAAGGATTCCTCGTTGAATTGAATGGAGAGTTTGTCAAGCTCGGCCTGAAGGTTTTTCGTTTCATCGTCCACCCCTTCCTTCATAAGGTGCCGGACCGTTTCCTCGAGATCCGAAAGTAATGCCTTCGCTTTCGGTACACTGGAATGGTTCATGGATATGTGTAGATTTGCCGGAGAGTTTTCCCGCCTGAACTGTGGCTGCAACATCCATCCCTTCAGCTTCATTTCGTCGGCAAGCCGGTACACGTTTATCTTTTCCAGGGTCGATTTGAAAGAGAACATACACATGTCGGGATTGCCGAGCACCTGAAGTCCCTCAATATTGTTGATGCCGTCTATGAGGAGCCTGGTTGCTTTCATCACCTCGTCGACTATTTTCATGTATCCTTCATCGCCGAGGTAGTTCAGAATCGACCAGGCTGCCGCCATCGGGCCGCCGGTCTTGCTGCTGAGCACGGTGGGATTGATAACCGTATACCCCGGCCAGCGTGAACAGGCGAAGAGCATCTTTTTTCTGATATCCCTGTTCTTATAGAGTATTATCGAGGCTCCCTTGGCGGCGTATCCGTATTTGTGAAGATCCACCGAGAGGGAGGTAACTCCCGGAACGCTGAGATCGAAGTCCGGAATGTCGTACCCGAGCTTTCTCATATAGGAGAGATGTATGCCGCCAACGCAGGAGTCGACATGGAAGAGGATATCCTTCTCGCGGGCAAGGGCTCCGATTTCCGGAATGGGATCGATCACTCCGTGCGCATAGGAGGGAGCCGAAGCGACGATGAGTATGGTATTATCGGTTATCCGCTCTCTCATCGAATGTGCTTCAACACGAAAAGTCTCATCGTTGACCGGGACTATTACCGGTTTGACATCGAGATAATGTGCTGCCTTGTAGAAGGCGGCATGGGCAGTAAAGGGCAGGAGCATCTCCGGTTCTTTAATGTGCGGCTTATGCTCTCTGGCCCAGTCACGGGCAGTTTTAAGCGCCAGCATGATGCTCTCTGTGCCGCCGGTGGTGAAGTTACCCACGACCTCTTTATCGCCCTGGAGGAGATCGGCGACCATGCTGATTACCTCATTCTCGAGGCGGAGGAGGCTTGGGTAGGTGAGGGGATCGAGACCGTTTTCCGGAAGATACATGACATAGGCTTCATTGAGTAGCTCCTCCGCCTTCTCGCCGGGATAGTACACATAGCCCATAATTCTCCCGGAGCGCCAGTCGAGGTCATCCTGTTTATAGCTCTGAAGCGTTTTGAGAATATCTTTCTTCGATTTTCCCCTGTCCGGAATCTTCATGATCTGCCTCCAAAGAATTTTATCTGTGTTTTGAGAAATAAAAAAATGAAAAAGCTCTCTATATAAATATATGTTGCTCTAAAAAATGAAGCCAGTATCATCAATAAAATTAAGTGATACTTTAATCAGAT
>CAZZCF010000279.1:0-3492 GCA_964652955.1 uncultured Leptospirales bacterium | reverse complement strand
AAAAATCCAATGTAAACTGAAATTTATTCGGGTTTTCATCGAATGATTCTTTCATAAGATGAGGCATAAGTACCCTTGAAATATTCCCGGGTATAAAAAATACTGATGTAAAGAATATAAATGCATTGTTGAAATATCCCGCAAAAAGCGTACCTGACAGCAAAGATATCAAAACTGTGTTAATACTTTTGTTGGCATTATAAAAAACAGTGGTTAGTCCGAAATACAGCATCTGAGGGAGAAAAATCTTTATGGATTCGACTGTTAGTTTTAATTCTGTTTTTTTTAAAACAATAAAAGCAAGTATAAGTATAAATAACACAACTGAGCCGAGGCGTGACCATGCAACATGATAATAATTACCCTGTAAAGAAACAACAGCAATTGTAACCGAAAGAAATGTGAGAGCGAAAAGTGTATTAGATACTGATGAAATTAGAAATCTTTCAAATGTATTAAAAATTGAATAGAAAACTTTTAGGTATTCATTACCGATTCTTACCAGTCCTAATATGAGTATCAGGTAAATTGTGCTTCTATTATAATTAACAAAAAATAACGTAATACAAAGTGCGGAATAGGATAAAACAACAAGGATAGTTTTTATCAGAAGCGCATTGGTAATATGTTCATTAACATGAGAGCCGTCCTTTCTGATGCATCGAATCAAAGTACCGTTAATGCCGATATCACAGAAAATTGAAAAAAAAGTAGCATACGCAAGCGCCGATGTATATTCTCCAAACAGTTCTTTGCTGAAATACCTGGCTAAAATAACATTAATGGTAAAAAATAAAAGCTTATCTAAAATTGTTTCGGATACTACAAGTACAGTATTTATGAATACTCTTGTTTTATTGTTTTTTGAGTTTAGATATTTCAACATATCAATTTATTAATAAGATGCTTACTTCTTATTCCCGTCCACGTTTTGCTATCCCGGGTCACCGCCTGACATTCTGAAAGCATGAAAATCATGATGATATTTGATGACCTGCACGCGGTGAGGAAGCAAACTGCGATGGCTACTCAATCCTGACCGACTGTATATTGCCGAGCGACTTTATTGAGTCGAAGAGGTTTCCAATACTGAAATCGGGTTCCATCCGCGTATCGAAGACCACGACGGTCGTCTTCTCCTCAACGTTCTCTTTGAGGGAAATGCGGCGGATGTCGAGATAAAATCCATTCACGACGTCAATCACCTCATTCGTTCCCAGCTTGTCCGAACGGAAGGTGACGGTAATGATCCGCAGCTTCCGCTTTTCGATCAGGAGCGTTTCAATCTTATGAAAGACCTGCAGGATGACTATCAGCAGCACGGTGCCAAAGGAGCCGAGAACGTAAAACCCGCCGCCAAAGGCAATCCCGATACCCGACGTTGTCCATATCGTTGCAGCGGTGGTAACCCCGCGCACGTCGAAGCCGAATCTGAAGATGGCGCCGGCACCGAGAAAGCCGATGCCGCTTATCACCTGCGCCACGATACGGCCCGGATCCGCGGTGGGCTTGTTCAGGAAGATATTGGGAATGTATATGGACACCATCATGATCAGGCATGCGCCGATCGCAAGGACCATATGGGTCCGGAGCCCGGCCGGCTGAAAATGCCGCTCACGCTCGAAACCTATCAGGAAACCGGCCACAAGCGCGAAGATCAGACGCACCGCGATAGTTATCGGTGAAAAGATGTCCAGCCCCGTAATGGAATCAATCATTGTTCTCTACCATACAGTAAGCTCTGTCAGCGGGAAGCTATTCCCAAAATTACAGTCTCACAATAAAACATATGGTATTCATGTACTTTCCGGTTGAATCTCGCGGATGAGAAAGTCGCCCCAAATGTCATTGCGCCTGATCCCTCGCGGAGTTTACACCGGGAGAATTCTTAAGGTTCTGAAGCTCCGCAAGCTGTTTTCGTTGAGCATCTCAGTTGAATGAACAGAGACTCCTCGCTTCGCTCGGAATGACAGTATATAGGCTCAAGCCGTTATTATCCAACAATAGCTGATCACGTATAGTTGTCTACTCACTAATCACTACTAACTATTCACTAATCACTATCAAATAATGTATCACCCTTTATACTCGTGCCCTCTTCGAGATACCCTCTGATCAGCGCAATCTGCTTCTCAACAGAGCGCACCGAGGTGCTGCCGTAAGAGAGCTTTCGCTCCGTCGATGTACGCGGATCGAGAAATTCCTTCACATCATCATCGAAGTGCGGCGAGAAGGCTCGCAGCCGCTCGACCGAAAGGGTGAAGAAATCGATGCCATTTTCTTCACAGTATCGCACGATGGTGCCCGTAATCTCATGGGCCTCCCGGAAGGGAACCCCCCTCTTTGTAAGATAATCAGCGATATCGGTCGCCGTCGAGTAGTTTTTATAAACCGCCTGCTCCATCGTTTCGACATTGACCCTCATCGTGGAAAGCATCTCCCGCACCCCCGCAAGGGACGCTCTGATAGTATCGAGGGAATCGAAGAGCGGCTCCTTGTCCTCCTGCATGTCGCGGTTATAGGTCAGGGGGAGCCCCTTCATCAGGGTGAGAACCGATATCAGGTTGCCGTAGAGCCGGCCGGTTTTCCCCCGTATCAACTCCGCGATGTCCGGATTCTTCTTCTGCGGCATTATCGAAGAACCGGTGGTTACCGAATCTGCGAGGGTGATAAAACCGAACTCGGCGGATGACCAGAGGACGATCTCCTCACAGAGACGCGAGAGGTGCATTCCCAGCATGGCACAATAGTAGAGGATATCCAGAATAAAATCCCTGTCGCTCACCGCATCCATGGAGTTGTGGCTCATGGCGGCAAATCCCAGCTCTTCCCGGAGGAACTCGCGATCTATTTCATAATTGACTCCCGCCAGCGCCCCCGAACCGAGAGGAAGCACATCGCTTCCGGTTCTGCAGGAATGCAATCGCGCCAGATCTCTGAGAAGCGCCCACGCGTGCGCGAGGAGATGATGGCTGAAGCGGACCGGCTGTGCAATCTGCAGATGGGTATAGCCCGGCAGTATCACACCGATATGCACCTCGGCGAGAGAAACAAGGGCGGTTATAAGCCTTTGCAGAAGGCGATGCTGCTCATCGCAGACATCCCGCACGTACAACCGCATGTCGAGGGCTATCTGATCATTCCTTGAACGGGCTGTGTGAAGCTTTCGACCGGCATCACCGATACGCTCCGTCAGCGTTGCTTCAATATTCATGTGAATATCCTCACGTGACGGCAAGAACTCGAAGGTGCCTCCATCAATCTCTCTCCCGATCTCTTCAAGCCCCTTCACAATTGCATTCAGCTCGTCCTCAGTGAGGAGCCCCATTCGATTGAGCATCTTCGCATGGGCAATCGAACCCCGGATATCATGTGCATAGAGCCGGTAATCGAACTGAATGGATGCAGAAATCTCTTCTGCAATATCTGAAGTGGATTCGGCAAATCGCCCGCCCCACAGCTTCCCTTTTGTATCCTTCTTTTTCATGATGA
>CAZZCF010000278.1:0-3499 GCA_964652955.1 uncultured Leptospirales bacterium | reverse complement strand
TATAGTATTCATACTCATATTCATTTAAAACAACATGAATGCGATACCAGTTCTCTTTTATATCACTTTCCTGGTATCGTACCCTTGAGCCTGTTTTAATCATTCTCTGATTATCATGCATCACTCTCTGGACCACATACTTAATTACTGATGTTCTGGTTCTCCCTGTAATATTTGTTACTGAATCTATCTTAACCAGAATGCTTCTGTGCATATACATGGTAGTCTCTATAAGCATACTCTCCTCCTTAGCGAAACTAATTATTATACGTCCGGCAAGGTGGAGTTTATAATAATATTTGATATTTTATCCTCACACACGAAACGCCCGGCGCAGGGCAAAAAAGACCTTCAGAATCACCGGAGTCAGGAGAATCCAGAAGGATATGAGATACAGGCGGAGCTCCTGTGGCATGATGAGAAAGATCGCGAAGATCAACACCTGAAAGGGTGATGCGCTTCATTTCCCTGCCCGAAATCTGCTCATCTACTGGCACATCAGCTCATTATAGCGGGAATCGCTATCACCCTCATCTGTAAACCGAAGGAAGCGTAACGTGCCTTATTGAGAAGGGCCGGTGTGAACCGGCCCTTTCATTTATACAATCAGAATGATAATCGATTCGATGATGAAGAAGATGATGCATATGAGCGCGGTGTATCCCATGAAATCCCGCGGTCTGATATTCATTACCAGCCCCATGATCGGCAGGAATGCGAGCGTCCAGAAGGGATTGATGAGATTGGTCAGGGCATCCCCGAAACCGAACGCCAGAACGGTTTTCCCGACCGATGCGCCTGCAATATTGGCCGCCTTGAGGAGAGGCGCACCGAGGACGAGCCACTCGCCGCCACCCGATGGGATGAAGAGATTGACAATCGCTGAGGTGACAAAGGAGAAGAAGGGAACCGTCTGGGCGCTGGCGAGGCCGACGATCCCGTTTGCGAAAATCACCGCAAGACCCGTCGCAATAAAGAGGTTCATAATACCCCCGAAGAGGGGAAACTGCAGCACGATATCCGCCGAACCGCGGATTGCCTGCTTCATGGTGTTTACATAATTGATGGGCCGCCAGTGAAGGATGAGACCCAGGGAGAGCATCAGGAGCGTCAGCGCGGCGAGGTTGAATCCCTTTGCCCGCATGATACCGATGAAACCGATTATGCACAACAGGAAAATAAAAATCGTGACCAGCGGTGTCTCGTTCAGCCAATCGGCGAGGCTTCGCTGCTTTTTCTCTTTCTCCTCTTCAGCAGCAGCCGATTCCGTGGCGATGGGACCGTAGGTTTTCTCATACTGAATGGCGCCGTCGAACTGCTCATCAACCTCACGAGGCTTCAGGAGCAGGATGATGATGGGCAGGAGGATAAAACAGGCGGCAATGAGAATAAAGTTCATCGGGATGAGAAGGGTCTCCGAGACCGGTATGATCTTATCAATGATACCCTGTTCAATAAGTCCCTTGGTTGTCTCCTCGGTTGCCATCATCAACGGTGCGGATGCCGACAGGCCACCATGCCAGACAAGCAATCCTGAATACAACGATGCGCAGGCGAGCCGGTAATCCACGCCCTTCACCCGCTTGCAGACCTCTACGGCGAAGATAGCACCGACCGGGGCAAGTCCCCAGTTGATGAGCATCAGGATCAAAGCAACAATAACTATGGAAAAATACACCTGCCACGGCTTATTTATGAACTTCACCAGCCAGTTGAAGAACTTCACGAAGGGCGGTGAGACACCGAGACAGAATCCAAAGGTGAGCACCATTATCATGAGGAAAGCGAACATGATAATCTGTGTGTCAAAAACACCTTTCACCCAGGCAGCGAAGATGTCCTTTATACCGGCTCCCGCCATGAACACGGCCAGCAGTATTGTAACCAGTGTAAGCACAATGGCGAAGACGAACGAGTCGGGAAGGATCTTGCTCACCTTCTCAGCAAAAAAGTCTCCCAGTCTCTTTAGCATTTCTCTCTCCTTTCATTGAAATAAGATGTGTACTGCTCTCCTTCCGACAGACAGCAGGATAGCTGCAATCCTGAGAAAACTACCTCTTCCGCCTCCCGGAGCAGGAGAGTGATGACTTTATGCTTAATAAAAATGAATAGGCGAATGATGTTTATTAATATTGAAGAGCTCTCCCTATCTGTCAATAACTATACGCATCTGAATCGGGAAGAGAGGAAGTTTTCAATTCTCGCAACCGGAGGAGGCTCTGAAATTCTCGAGGCGGGGCAGCTCCTTTTCCACCGCATCGCTCAACTGCTCGCTCTCCTTCCCCCTTTCATCTCTTCTGAATGTTTTCACCTGACCGGCGAGGAGATTGTGCTCCCTTGTTATCATAGCGCCAGAGGGCTCATAGCTTCCCGAAATCACCGCAATGAGCCTCCAGCTTTTATTGATATATTTGAATCGGTACTCACAGGACCATCGCCACGCGCTTCCCCCGTAAAAGCCGATGAGGAGCGTGCCATTCTCAACTTTCAGCACACTGAATGGATCACCGAAGACGCCACCCTCATCGGCTTTCATTATTGCCGAATCGGCCTGAATGGAAAGCTCATAGCTGCTGCCTCTCCGGAATGCGATGAAGAGAATGCGGGGTGGCGCCTCATCGGGCGAAGCCATCGGCTGTGTGCACTCTATAACGCCGACGATATCATCGAGCGAATCACCGTTTAAATCACCTGCTCCTCTCTTGATGATCTTCCAGCCGGCAGGCACAAATGCCTCGATGGTCTTCCCCTCCTTATGCAAATCGGGATTCTTTACAAGAAAACCGTCCGAAGCGTGCAGGAAGCACACAGACAGCATAACCGAGACAATCAGCAGAATGATTCCCCTCATAGCCCATCTCCCCGTCAAAAATAAATATGCTCCAACATCGGTTAATGATAACTGCGCGGTTGATAAATTGACACCTATTTTCAATCATCAAAACGCTTCTCAGCCTCCCCCGGCTACAGGCCCCTTCTTGGGATTATTCACCCCGAAGTGCCTGATCGCACAGATCGGCACACAAATACCGCAGCCGGAGCACTCCTCAGGGATCACGGCCAACCTCCTGTTAATGGATGAGCCCCCCTCTCATCGCTGAAAAAATATTGGCACCACAAACCTGTTCTCTAAAAACCAGAAAGAAATAGGATATACGATGCTTTGATTCTTCACGTATGTGGAAAAAAGCTGAGGTATTCAATAACTCACCCGCACGCATCGGGTCTCTTTCGTGCCATGCATGAAGAATGCAACAGTACATCGGCTTTAACGGAAAAAGTCAATATAATTCCGGCAGGGCATTGCGGCGGAGTCGAGACCGAATTACAGTTTTTTTCTTGACTGACATAACACTGTTATGTTTTAAAGAACTGTAGGGTTCGTCTATAACAGATCTTTTTCATGAACACGATGATTGCTCAAAGAGATGCCCATCTCAGCTACGCAGAATAACAGAAAAGGAGAATGAATTATGTCACAAGATCATGTTGTCGGTGA
>CAZZCF010000277.1:2368-3506 GCA_964652955.1 uncultured Leptospirales bacterium | reverse complement strand
GAATTTACAGAAGAATTTTGAGCGATATATCCTGGTTTTTCAGGAAACTGCTAGAACATGATTCCTCCCATCACTATCTTATAGATAGGTTCATTGATTCTTTTATTGTCCATGCCAAAACTGATGTAATGCTCTTTCAATAAGAGATAAAGGAAATCAGCGTGAACGAGTATAAAAATCCTATACCCACCGTTGACATAATTATCGAGCTTGACGTTGACGATACAAAGGAGCCAGCAAAGGAGAAAAAGGTTGTATTAATATATCGAAAGAATTATCCGAATGGGTGGGCGCTTCCCGGCGGTTTTGTCGATTATGGAGAGTCGCTGGAAGAAGCTGCTGCAAGAGAAGCATACGAGGAGACTTCGCTATCGGTCAGGCTTATACGACAATTCCATACCTATTCTAATCCAGACCGTGATCCCCGTCAGCATACGATTACAACCGTATATATCGCACGAGCTGAAGGAACACCTAAAGCCGCCGATGATGCGCAAAAAGCAGCCGTTTTCAGCATAAACGACTTACCGGAGAATATTGTTTTCGATCATGCGCAGATACTCGAAGATTATCATAAAGATGTATATTAAATTCCCGGTACTATAACCGGGATAATCCCTTTTCATCTCACAGGGGGGAGGAAATGGAACTTTCCGGATTTCTCATTAAGATGACCAAGTTTGTTCTCGATTCACTTATTAAAACAACCAACGCCGATATCAGGTTGCATGGCAAGGAGAACATACCGGATCAGCCGGTTCTTTACGTTATCAATCACTTTACCCGAATGGAAACTTTTTTCCTCCCCTATATCATAAGCAATTTAACCGGAAAAAACATCCTCTCACTTGCATTCCACGGATTCTTCGGTGGCGCCTTTGGTAACTATCTTTCAAAGATAGGTGCTGTTTCAACAAAAGCACCCGACAGATATAAGGTCATGATAGGATCGCTCTTAAAAGGCGATCTTTCCTGTCTCATCTTTCCCGAAGGGCAGATGATAAAGGACAAGAAAATCATTGAAAAGGGAAAATACATGATCTACAACACCGGCATCAGAAGGCCGCCCCACACCGGTGCTGCGATAATAGCCCTCCGATCTCAATTCTTCCGGGAGAAACTCAGATACTTTTTCGAA
>CAZZCF010000277.1:0-2358 GCA_964652955.1 uncultured Leptospirales bacterium | reverse complement strand
CAAACGAAATACAGGAATATATGAATTTTTTTGAAATAGATTCGCTCGATCAGGTGGAAGCTGTTATCAATCAGGAGTCTTATGTTGTACCTGTCAATATCACCTACTTTCCCGTGAGAGCACGCATGAATATTATCAATAAAATCGCTGAACGGTTCATCGAGACCCTTTCAGAACGAATAGAAGAAGAGCTGGAGGTCGAAGGAAGCATGCTCATCGATGGTGTCGACATTGACATTAACTTTGGTGAGCCGATATCAACGAGAAAATACCTCGACACGCGATCGATAAGAAAAAAAATCACGAACAAACGGTTATACCTCACTAACGATGAGATTAAGAAGGAGATATACTTTAAAAAACAGGGTATCGACCTCATGTACAACTACATGAAGTCGATATATAGGATGACCACCGTTAATCACGATCACATCTTCTCATACCTGCTGACAAAATATACCAAGAATAAAATCCCGGTATCGGATTTCAAGAATAGAGCCTACCTTGCGATAAAAAAGCTCAAGGGATTAGCGATGACCTCCTATCACACCAGTCTGATGCTTAGCCAGAGGAACCTCCTGACCGATGATGAGCACGGACGGTACGATAACATCATTGAAACCGCGCTCGCTGAAGGACTGATTTCACTCACGAACGGATACATTGTCAAAAATACCGAGAGGTTTTCTCGACCATATGAATTTCACACGATAAGGAGAGATAACACTATCGAGGTGTTGTATAATGAAATAGAACCGCTTCAAAGTGTCATAAAATGTCTCAACTGTGTTATGCGCATACCCTCATTTCAAGTCAGGAGAATGATACGGCGAGAGTTTCTTCAATTGGATAGAGAGATATTTGAACGGGATTACAGTCACTATTTCATCGAAGAAGAAACAAAACCGAAGAATATCGGATCCCCCTTTCTCCTGAAAAAGTCGAGAGAAAGAGGCATCCTCCTGATTCACGGATATATGGCAGCTCCAGAGGAGATCAGAATGCTCGCCGAGTATCTGTACAGAAAAGGATTTACCGTTTACGGGGTGAGACTTCGCGGACACGGCACAGCTCCGGAAGACCTTGCCATCCGAACATGGGAGGAGTGGTACGAATCGGTGAACAGAGGCTATATCATACTAAAAAACAGCGTCAAGCGAATGGCGGTAGCCGGCTTCTCCACCGGTGCCGGCCTCGCACTCCTTCAGGCCATTAATAAAGAGAAGTATTTTAACTGCGTTGTGTCCATTAATGCACCTCTGCGCCTTAACAATATTGCGTCACGCCTCGCTTCCGCAGTCATCTTCTGGAACAATTTTCTGAAGAAGATACATGTCAAGCGGGGAGAAATGGAATTTGTAACAAACAGACCTGAGAATCCTCAGATAAACTATTTCAGAAATCCAATTTACGGTGTCTATGAGCTAGAAAAGCTCATGAAAGAAGTCGAGGAAAAGTTACCTGAACTGATGACCCCTTCGCTGATCATACAGGGCTCCGAAGATCCGGTCGTCAATCCCATCAGCGGGATAGAGGTATTTGATAAGATAGGAACGAAGAAGAAAGAGCTCTACAGAATATATTCGGAGAGACACGGAATAGTACGGGGAGATGACTCAGAGAAAGTCTTTCAAAAAGTTGAGCACTTTCTTAACGAAAACATGTAACGAGCAGCACGCAGCATTGCTCTTCCTAAAATGAGTAAGCCGCTCCGGCAAAGAGAAGCGCGCTCGTCGCTTCCTGATCCAGATTCAGCGAATATTCGTCAGATGAGCTTTGATCTCTTGCTCTCTGTTCACTTTCACCATCAAGTTGGGTGACAATTGCAACCACGCTTATCGATATATTCTTTCCGATTTGATATACGGCACCGCAGGTAAAGAGAAATAAGTTATTCTCGGCCACCCCCTCTGTATCCGTGTTAACTCCTCTGCTTCTCCCAAGGAAAAAAACATATCCTCCGCCAAGCATGAGGGACAGTGCAGGATACGGATTTATCTCAACACCACCTTTCAGAAATACTGAATTTTTATTAGTGACACTCGATCTCGATTTATCAATTTCATGATACTCATCATCAGTTTCAGTATTGCTATATATATCCAAAGAGGTGATCTTATAGGAACTCCCAATTCTGAACTCTCCTTCAAAAGCAATCGCCAAGAAGGAACTCAACCGCTGATAACCACCACTAACAAAACCGAATCCCTCGGTGTATTTTGGACCGAATGAATAGCTTTCACTCCCTGTGACGCTGTTATCTTTCGGTGTCATTTCCGAGGTCCAATCCAAATCATGATAGCGATACTCATACTCCTGATCTTGCCATGTAAACTCTCCGATATCGAATCCAAATCC
>CAZZCF010000276.1:0-3526 GCA_964652955.1 uncultured Leptospirales bacterium | reverse complement strand
AAAATTCTCTCCTGGGACGGGGAGGCGCAGCGGCTTCCCACTGAGGAGAATCAGTTTATCTGGGTCGACACCACCGCGAGGTGGAGAATAGATGACCCGGAAAAGTTTTACGAATCCGTCGGTACCATCACCCAGGCGCAATCGCGACTGGACGACGTGATAGATTCAGAGGTGAGGAAGATCGTGTCGAGGAACTCACTCAGGGAGGCGGTTCGGAATTCCAACGTCATCAACGAGATAGAGAGGCGAGATGTATACCTCGCGCCTTCGGCAGAGGGAGATACAGAGGACCTTTCCGTATCCATCGCGATATTTTCGGAAACCGTGTATGAGGAGATACGGAAGGGACGGAGTGTGCTGTCAGACGAGATGCTCGTGGAAGCGAGGCGGACGACCCCGCAGTATGGAATAGATCTCATCGACATCGTGATACGGCAGATCAAGTACTCCGATGACCTGACGGAGAGCGTGTACAGAAGGATGATCAAGGAACGGAACCAGTTCGCACAGGCGTTCCGCTCGGACGGCGAGGGGAAAAAGGCCGCATGGATCGGGCAGATGGAGCGGGAACGAAGATCCATACGGTCGAACGCGTACAAGACGTCGGAGAGCATCAAGGGAGAGGCAGATGCGACTGCGGCGGCGATCTATGCGAATGCATATAAACAGGACCAGGAGTTTTACAAGTTCTGGAAGTCCCTGGAATCGTACCGCATGCTGATTCCTCGGTTCGACAAGACGATGACCACGGACCCGGAGTATTTCGATTATCTCTACGACCAGCAGGGGAGACGCTGAAACCTGAAGGTGAAAGACTGCTGTACTTCGTTCGTCGTCCGGCTGAGAGCTGCATTACGTTTTTAAAAAGGATTCCTACAGAATATTACGCGAGAAGAAGCATTTGATAAGTGTCTTTAATGCTGAGCATACTCGAAAGATACAGCAAGAATCCAGTGCTCCAATCCCTATGGTGATTATGAATATTTTCGGCCTTTCGTTTATTCGCTCAGAGGGGCCTGAAAAAGCTGGTACCTCTGTTCAAGGTGCGACCCACAGGATGTGGGAAGTGCGGGCATGGACAGGATGTCCAAGAGCCTGCTCACCTGAAAATCCTCCTGCTGTTCTCGGAGCTCCATTTTCTGAACCATGCATGAGATTCGACATTCACACTATTTAATTATAGTACGTATGCCGATCGATTGATAACAATTCTATTGTGATTTACCTGTTTAGGAAAGCCTGTTGCAACCTTAGTTTGACACCAATAGTCATATTTTTCATCTGCTTTTAATCGTAAGTGATTACCACTACAGGAAATCGGTTTACAAAGATAGTCAAAATGCACAATTTACATAGATACACAAATAAGCGATTATTATATTGACATTTATGGATTAAACATGTTATATAATAGATACCATGTACCTGCGAAAAGTATCCCGTAAAAATACCGATGGCTCTGACGTCACCTACCTGCAGATCGCTGAGAACACCTGGGATTCCCAAAAAAAACGCTCGCAGGTACGGGTCGTCTGCACCCTGGGACGAGCCGATACGCACGGCATTGACCGGCTCAAGCAACTGGTGCAAAGCATTCGGCGGCAGTCTCCCGAATACACCGCAGAGGTTGAGGGGTGGAAGTTTCAAAACAGCTGGGAGCATGGGGGTTTGTATGTCATTGGGAAACTGTGGGAAGAATTGGGCATACGGGAGCTGATGGAGAAGGCGGCGCGAGAGGAGGAGCGCACGACACCGCTGGAGCGGGCAGTATTTATCATGGTGGCCAACCGCTGTTTGGCTCCTCGCTCGAAACTCAGCTGTTATGAGCGGTGGCTGGCAGAGGATATCTATTTTCCTGAAGGTGCCGGGATCGACCTGCATCATCTGTATCGGGCGATGGATTTTGTGGCGGCTCACAAGACGGCGATTGAGGAGCAGCTGTACTGGAGAGTTGCCGACCTGCTGTCGATGGAGGTGGATCTGATTTTCTACGATACGACGAGCATCTACTTTGAGGTGGATCAGGAGGATGAGGGGGTACGGCGGAGGGGATACTCGAAGGACCATCGGAGTGATACACCCCAGGTCGTGGTGGGGATGGCGGTAACCCGGGATGGGTATCCTGTGAAGTCGTGGGTATTCCCGGGGAATAGGACGGATGTGACGACGATTGAGGAGGTGAAGGAGGATCTGCGAGGCTGGCGTCTGAACCGCTGTATCTTTGTCTCGGATGCGGGTATGGTGAGTGAGGAGAACCTAGCGCTTCTGCGCAGAGGGGGAGGCCGCTACATTGTGGCGATGCCCTGCCGCAAGGGCACGGAGGTGGTCAAGGAGGTATTGTCTCGTCCTGGGCGGTACGAAGAAGTACGGGAAAACTTGAAGGTCAAGGAGGTCTGGGTTGGGGATCGCCGTTACGTGGTATGCTTCAACCCACTGGAAGCTGAACGGCAGAAGAAGCATCGAGAGGAAGTATTGAGGGAGCTTGAAGAAGTGCTACGGAGTCTTACGAACCATCCGAAGAGAGCCTGTCAGCTTCTTTCCAGCAGGCGCTACGGTGGGTATCTTCGTACGCTGAAGAACGGGGAGCTTCGATTGAGCAAAGAGGCGATCAGGGAGAAAGAGAAGCGGGATGGGCTGTGGGTGATCCATACCAATGACCATGAGCTCAGTGCCGAGGACCTTGCGCTTGCCTACAAACAGTTGATTCGGGTGGAGGAGGCGTGGAAGACGATGAAGTCGACGATAGAGATCAGGCCCGTATTTCATCGGACGGAGCAGAGGATCAAGGCTCATGTGTTTCTGTGTGTGTTGGCGTTGCTGATGGAACGGGTGGCCGAGAGAGCGTGCGGATTGACCTGGCCGAAGATACGCGAGGAGTTGTGCTCGATAAAAGTTGCTCAATTGTTGGCACCTCAGGGGACAGTCTATCAAACAACGTCGGGGAGTCAGGAAGCCCGTAACTTATTGGGAAAACTAAAGATAAAGACACTTCCGGAGGTTCTAGGGGTTCAATAAGGTGAAAATTTCCATAGATACACGCCTATATTCAAAAAGATGCCCATAACATATTATACTACAAGGAGTTAGGTCGTTTTTGTATATCTATCCGTGTCAAACTCAGGTGCAAAAATTCTTCGGTTTGTCTCTGTAAGTAATGTTTCATGCCTATTTGTCGGTGAAAAATTGATTTTCCAAAAACGAGAATTAAAAATTCCCCATCATCTGGTATAAAAAGATAGTGCTCAGGCAACACGAGCTTTTTTCTTCTCTATCCGATGAGGCTCACTGTTGATTCCGATTGCTCGTTGCTTCACCCAGTGCCAAGATGCGTGTAATCTCCATATTTTCTTGCTGCGTTGAGCATGGCGGCGTAGTTATGGGGCTTCACATGGGAGTGAATAGAATTCGCGGAAGAAATTATATACCCGCCGCCCGGTGCGACTTCAATGATTGTTTTCTGCACCGCATCATTAACATCTTCTGGTGTTGATTCGCTTAGGAGTTTTCCAGTATCGATATTTCCTAT
>CAZZCF010000275.1:0-3533 GCA_964652955.1 uncultured Leptospirales bacterium | reverse complement strand
TGGTTGATGATATAAGTAATCCTTTGATTGATACCAGTATATGGAGGGATATATCTTCCATCTTCTTTAACTCATTATTCTATTCGTATATGATTTTACGTCCCTTTTCGTTTTTGATGGCCATTTTCAGCTCTTCAAAAGTTGCTTTCTGAACGAGAAGTTTTGTCTTACTCTTCCCGATGGTGGAGAGATCATGGGAATCGGATGATGTAACAACGGAAAATGTATTGGCTTCCTGAAAGAGCTCACGGGCTCTTTTCAGGGTGATATTGCTGGAGATTTCAATTGCATCAATATCGAGATCCGGCGGGATAAAACCCAGCTGTGAGATTATGCTATAACTATCACGATCAATATGCGCCGGTATAGCCATGCCATTTCGCTCATGTATGTGTTGTACAATTGCTTCAATGGTAAGAGTTGTTGCGCCGATGAGGAGACGCGTATTGATTCCATCGACGTTATCGAACTCATCAGCGATAACCTGAATGCCAAAGAGATCCTCATCATTCTCTCCTGGCAGAAGATTCTGGAAAACGATCTCCTGCATTGAGTGGGCATCTTCAGGAGAATTGAAAAGAGCAACGATGTGAGCTTCCTCGGAAGAGGTTATCTCGAGGCCCGGTATTACACAGAGATTTTTCTCTCGTGCAACGGCCATAACCGCGGGGACATTTTCAGCACTGTTGTGATCGGTAATTGCTATCATCGAGAGCCCTTGAGCGAGTGCCTCGCGTACAATCTGTATCGGTGTCATATCGAGACTTCCGCAGGGGGAGAGACAGGTATGGATGTGCAGGTCTGCGTTTATCGTTTTCAGCAATGCGCTAGGTGAAGCTCCACTCGTTTCGTTTTTGGGAATATTCAATTGAGAATTAAGCTCCAGTAACTCCGAGTTGATGGAGCTTTCCGACAAGTTCAAAGGTAGGGAGACCTGAAGTCAATATTGGCACATTCTCCTCCTGAGCCTTGTTGATGGTCGATTCATCTGGAATTCGATTGTTCACCAGTATAATTGCCGAAAGTGATTTCAAAACGGCAACGGCAACGATATTTTGATGGGTTTGCATGGTAATCCAGATGTCTCCCTCTTGCGAATTTGCCATGACATCGCTCAAGAGGTCACTTGCGTAACCTCTTGTTACCTCTGCATCGAGCTTTTCACCTTCAGTTTTTACTTCAAGCTGCAGCTTCTCCACAATTTCACTTAGCTTCATCATGCTCTCCGGTTAAAATTGTAATTTTGATGGTCGTTCCTATACCCGGAAATGATTTTATTTCCATGGTGTCGGAGCATTTTTTTATATTGCTCAATCCCATCCCGGCACCAAAACCGAGCTCCTTTACCCATGTTTCAGAGGTGGAAAACCCTGGCTGCATAGCCTTTTCAATATCTTCAATACCAGGCCCCAGATCCTTTACTTCAATCAATACTTTATCCTTGGTGATCCGATAGCTCATCGTCCCACCATCAGTGTAGATAACGACATTCATCTCGGCTTCATAGGAGGCGATTGCAACTTTCTGTACTATATCTGGCCTTATTCCCAGCCGCTTTAAATCCTTTTTGGCAGTTGTGGAGGCTTTCCCCGCTCGATCAAAATCCTTGCCGACGATATTGAATTTCAGGAATATCTCCTTGTAGTCTGCCGTTATATCCTGGAAGATATGGCTTGCTCGATATTGCCGTATTTCTTCTTCTTCGTATTCAGTCTCCAGCTTTTTAAGGGTACTTTCAATTATATCACCTTTGGTAATAATCCCAACAAGCTTTTTCGTTTCCCTTTCAACGACGGGGAAACGACCATACCCGTATTCATCAAACAGCTTAACGGCTTGAATGATCGGCTGATCGGAGTAGAGCGTCAGGGGATCTCTCGTCATCTTCTCGCCAATGGTGCTCTTTACTCCGCCGTTGCTTAACCATCTGATGAGATCCTCAATGCTGATGATTCCTACGAGTTTATCGTTTCTTACGATGGGAACACCGGAAATCCCCCTATTGCGGAGCGTTTTACGCAATTCAAGCATATCATCTTCAGGGCGCATGGTGATAATATTTTTCTGCATAACATCAGCGATCTTGAGTTCAAACAGTATTTCAAGCGTTTTATCGAATTTTGTTTCCATTGCTCGTCCGGGAACAATTTCGTTGCCATTAATTATTATATGTTAGCGCTCTTTATTCCTTTCTTGAAAAGAATCCCGCAAGATTCAAAGAGGCTGATTGTAGTTGACATTATAGCAATTCCTTCTTCCTTAGCGAGATCAATAACTTTTGGCTCCAGAGACTTTCCTCTCACTATAACAACTGCTTTAATGCCAGAAACGGATGAGGTGCGTATTACCTGAGCGTTGGTTAATCCCGTTAAAAGGAGATCAGGAGTATTGATGCTTGCCAGCACATCGCTCATGAGGTCACTTGCCGCAGCAGTCGATATCTCGATACCGAGCGCTTCTTCTTCTATATGGAGTATTTTCGCCTTCAGTAAATCGACAATTTCCTTTAGAGTCATTGCTTATCCTATGTCTATTTAATTAAATGCCTGATATGAACTCGATTTATGACTGTAAACTGTTTAACAAGAAGTTGAATTATGTCAAGGATAAAAAGAACCGTGTGCGGGCGGGCCTCACGTGTGTTCTGACGCCTGTAATTCTTTAGCGGTCTTGTCAACTTTTCACAAAAAAGTGCTATTATTAATATTACGAGATATGATACTAGTGATCTATAAGAAGAAGCATGCGTGGTTTTCCTCGTTACGTTTTTTATCCAAGAGGTTTTATCGTGGTTGAAGAAGGAATAATCATTGAGGTAACAGAAACACGAGCACGTGTTATCGTACGTCGAAGTGAAATGTGTGAAGAATGTCAGGGCAAAGGTGTTTGCAAATCGCTCGGTGGCGGGAATGACATGGAAGCCGAGGCACTGAACAGGATCGGCGCAAAGGTCGGTGACAGGGTCCTCCTGCAGCTCGATACCTCATTCTTTTTGAAAATCGCCTTTATTGTGTACATGGTGCCGGTGCTGGCACTTATAGGAGGAGCAGTTGCGGGGCTGAAACTCGGACCCGCTTATGCTTTTGAGCCAGAACTGGGTTCTGTACTATTCGGTTTCGGTGCTTTCTCGATTACCTTTCTCATCATTTACCTGATAGGGGTATTCAAGAAAGCGCGATCAGAGCATATACCGGAAATCGTGAAAATACTCCCACTTCCCGCGCCTGAACTCATTATGCAGGAGGACGAACAGGAATGATTGTGGCCACATTATGGGTGCATATACAGTGGTGCTTTAAAGATTGTCACTCATAATGAATAGCATCAAACTTACAGGTGTCGTAACAGATGCCGCATTTGATACAGAGAGATTGATCAATCGTATGAGGTTGTTTCTTCTCACCGGAAATAGCATTCTGCGGACATTTCTTGCTGCATGCCATGCAACCGGTACATTTTTCAGGATCTATCACATATTTGATTAATGCTTTACATACACCGGCCGGACATTTCTTGTCGTATATATGGGCATC
>CAZZCF010000274.1:0-3537 GCA_964652955.1 uncultured Leptospirales bacterium | reverse complement strand
TCTCGGTGATAGCGTAAAGGACAAAGAAAATCCCCTGAATGGCATCTTCTTCGGTAATTGGATTTATGAAAACCTCACAGATCCGACCGTTCAGAAACTCCTCCTCGAAATGATTGGACTCTCCATTGGCGAGAGAATACTCAATTTTGGAATTGAAAGAGCTTCCCCGAATAACCTCAAAGTAAATTCGATTGATGACAGGCGGCTGTATGTTGAGAATCGAGCTGAATGATTTGTTGGCAATGAGTATTTTTTTCTGTGAGTCGATAACCGCGATACCATCCTTTATACTCTCGATGGTTATCTGCAGCTTCCGCTGCTCGAGGAGAAGGATGGCGATCTTGTCAACGATAGTATTGGCGAGATCGTTCAGAGATCTCTGCAGGGTGCCGATCTCATCATCGCTGTAGTTAAGTATTCTCCGTGAGTAGTTGCCCTCTGAAAATTGCTTTGCAAATTCAAGGGTCTCCTTGACCGGCCGTGTTATTCTCCGGGATATTAGCGTAATTGTCGCAATCGATGTTACGAGAATGAGGGTGCCGAGGAAGATGAGCAGATTTCTGAGCTTCCTGAGACTCTCCTCAATTTCATAGAGGGGTTTGGCGAGCCTGAGAACCGTTTGATCCATCTTCTTGGCAAAGTAGAGCATATCGATCTTCAGGGTGTTGCTGTATCGAATGCTCTCGCCGTAGCCGTGATCAAACGCCCGGTTTATTTCAATGCGATATCGGTGATTGTCCATTGCGGCAATGTCTTTCACCTTTGAATCGGCGATAACGGTTCCGCCAGAATCGACAAGCGTGATCCTGAGGTTGATGATATCTGCGAGCTCGGAAACGGCTGTGGTTATTCTCTTCCGATTGGCTGTATGAAGACGGCTTCCGTCAATGACGTGTTCGATAAATCGTGTCTTTTCCTTCATCTCACGTTTTATGATGGCAAGGTGTGTTTCATGGACGAGATCGTTAAAGAAAAGCATGAGGAAGAGAACCATGAGGAAAATAAGAGAGGTGAAGGGGAAAATAATCTTATTGCTTATTTTTTTCCTCATGTATATTCCATCTGTGGAGACCATATCACGTTATCACCTGATTCAAAGAGTATACGTGCATTTTTATAGTAGAGCAGGTGAATTGAATTACGGGCACCTCTAAAAACCGGTATTTACATTGATCCACAAATTGTAAATACTGGTTTTATCAGGCATTGTGCACACAGCGACACGACGTCGCGCATGCCAGCGTGCACAGGATGTGCAAAAAAACGCTGGCCAAGGGGACATCATATTAATAGTTTTTAGAAGTCCCCTTACTCTTTAATACCGTAGCCAACTCCTGAAAATGTCGATATAATGTTCTTGTACTTCCCCAGTTTTTTTCTGATATTCATTATGTGCACATCGATTGTTCTGTCAACGACATAGACATCCTCTCCGCGAACACTATCTATGATATTATCTCTGGTAAATATCTTGCCCGGGTACTGCATGAAGAGATTGAGTATTTCGAATTCCGTCTTGGTGACCTGAACGTCGTTTCCATCAACCTTCAGCGTGTAGCGATTGGGATAAATCTCAATGCCTTTGTACCTGATAACGTCCTTGTGCTTTCTGTCCAGGCTCGTCATTTCGACCCGTCGGAACACTGCCTTGATCCGGGCGATGATCTCCTTTATGCTGAAGGGTTTGGTTACGTAATCGTCGCCTCCCAGTTCGAGTCCGAGGACTCGGTCGAATTCCTCCGATTTCGCTGAGAGAAATATTACCGGAATGGTTTTATACTCGCGGGTGGATCGGATGTGTTTGCAGAAATCGTATCCGTCCATCCCTTTCATCATAATGTCGAGGATAATCAGATCGGGAACTCTCTTCTCAAGGCCCGAGATAGCCTCTTCGGCCGAGGAGTAGGTATATATTTTGAATCCTTCTTTTTCAAGGTTGACTTTCAGTATCTCCTGGATATCCTGCTCGTCATCTATAACAAAGATGCTTTTCTCCATCTTCTTTTCTCATGGTCCGTATCAATTATAGTTTGCAAAGTTCAACTATTTCTTTGGTCGATTCTAGTCATCTGAATGCCGTACGTCAACTCCATTTACATAATAGATAGCTCTTTCGGCAATGTTGGTGGCGTGATCGCCGATTCGTTCGAGCACCTTCGCGATCATTATCAATCCCAGCGCCTGTGATATGCTTTTCGGATTTTCCGCCATGTAGCTAAAAAGCTCGCGGTAAATCTGAATGTTCAGTTCATCAATCTCATTGTCGCGCTCAATGACTTTCTCGGCGATTACAGGATCCATTTCGGTTATCGCTCTGAGTGCGTCCTTGATCATCTCAATACCGATTTCTGCCATTCTCGGAATATCAATGAGGGGCTTGAGCGTTGGCTGCCCTTGCAGCCGTACCGTTTCTTTGGCGATATTGGTAGCGAGATCACCGATACGCTCGAGATCGGTATTTATCTTGAGTATCGCCAGGACAAGCCGAAGATGTGTTGCTGCAGGTTGTCTGGTGACAAGCACCCTGATGCATTCATCGTCTATGGTAATCTCAAGCTGATCGAGGAGAGAATCACCGTCAATCACCGACTGTGCGAGAGTGGTGTCCGATTTCTTCAGAGATTCCACCGATTTTGAAATTGCCTCAATTGCGAGATCAGCCATCTCGAATATCTTTGACTTTATCGCTTCAAGCTCCAGCTCCAGATGAGTTGGCATTCTGATCCTCCTAGCCGAATTTGCCCGTTACATAGTTTTCTGTCATCTCTAATGCAGGGTTGGTAAAAATAGCTTCGGTTTTATCAAGTTCAATGAGCTCGCCCAGGTAAAAGAAGGCTGTATAGTCGCTTACCCGTGCTGCCTGTTGCATATTGTGTGTCACAATAACGATAGTGTATTTTTTCTTCAGATCCTGTATCAATTCCTCGATCTTCTGTGTTGATATAGGATCGAGCGCCGATGCCGGTTCGTCCATGAGAATGATCTCGGGCTGCACGGCGATGGTTCTGGCGATGCAGAGCCGCTGCTGCTGTCCGCCGGAAAGCCCCATGGCGGATTCGTTCAACCGATCTTTAACCTCATTCCATAAGGCGGTATTCTTAAGCGATTGTTCAACGATGCGCTCAATTTCATATCTGTTCTTGATTCCGTTTATCCGTAGGCCGTAGGCGATGTTTTCGAAGATTGATTTTGGGAAGGGATTTGATTTCTGAAATACCATTCCCACCCGTCGTCTGAGGCTGGTCACATCGTACTTGGGATGAGTTATCGAATCACCATCGATAATGATATCACCTTCAGTTCGGGTATTGGGGATGATATCATTCATTCGGTTAATGCACCGTATGAAAGTAGATTTCCCGCATCCCGAAGGTCCAATGAGTGCAAGAACGGTATTCAGTTCAACTGAAAGGGTTATATTTCTAATGGCAGGGTTCGTTCCATAGTAGAAATTCAGATTTTTCACATCAATTTTATTCATTGAGTATCCTCAATATTAAGTGACTTTTTATAAGCTTACTATTCTTTCAGAGGTGC
>CAZZCF010000273.1:0-3539 GCA_964652955.1 uncultured Leptospirales bacterium | reverse complement strand
ATATGTGAATATGAAAGTATCATGCAAATAATGAAACATATAATCTTATACAAAAACGCGTAATAATCAACACACCGAATGAACACCTTAAGTCCTCCATATCATTCTAAATACAATAATTCACATAATTGATATTTTCATCTTGATTCTTTTCATCACCAATTATACAATCTCTACCGTATACGGTACTCTATCAGTACAATCACACGACGAATGGAATAGAAATATGATAGATATCAGTACTATCGATTACTCTGAACTTGACAGGAGAGAGATACTCATGTTTCTCTTTCACCCCCGTCCAGAAGGACACTTTCATACCTCCGAGAGTGTCTCCGAATTGCTCATTCCTGTCGAGAGAGAGGTACGTATCGGAGCACATTTCTATTATGCGGGGAATAACTCGGCAACAATACTCTTCTTTCACGGGAATGGTGAAATTGCTGCCGATTATGTTGACATTGCTCCTCTTTATACGCAGATGAATATTAATTTCCTGCCAGTCGATTACCGAGGCTATGGCCGCTCCAGTGGTACCCCCACCATAACGGGAATGATGCGAGACTGCCACGTTATTTTTCATTATGTCATAACGTGGCTCAAAGAGCACAGCTTTACCGGCCCGCTCATTGTTATGGGGAGATCCCTCGGGAGCGCATCAGCACTCGAACTCGCGTCTCATTACAAGGAACTCTTTGACGGGCTCATTATTGAAAGTGGTTTCGCCCGTGCAGTCCCTCTTCTTCGACTCTTAGGCATCAATACCGATGCGCTTGGCATCAGAGAAGAAAGTGGATTCAGGAATATCGATAAGATAAAAAACTTCGAGAAACCGGCCCTTATCATTCATGCCGAGCACGATCATATTATACCCTATACAGATGGAGAAGCCCTCTTCAACGCATGCCCATCGTCAGAAAAGAAAATGATCTCAATAGCCCGGGCAAATCACAATACCATATTCATGTATGGGATGAAAGAATATATGCACGCTATCAAAGAATTTACCGGTACAATAAAAAAATAATCAACTGTGAAATACAGAGACAGATTTCATGCAGGTCGAGTTCTTTCAAACCGATTAAACAATTATAGAGATAAAAACTGCATCATCCTTGCACTGCCGAACGGGGGTATACCCGTTGGAATCGAAATAGCAAAAGAATTACATGCAGAATTTGATCTTCTCTTTGTGAGTAAGATTACACCGAAGTTCAACACAGAAATCGGATACGGTTCGATATCAGAATCGGGTGTTATTAACCTCAATCGGGAACTCATTGAGAGGCTGGGATTAAGCATTCAGGAAGTTAATAGTGATATAGAAAAAACAGAGAGAAAAATTGCAACTCGTATGAGGCAATACAAAAAAAGGGGGTATGACATAAAAGGGAAGATAGCTATTCTCGTGGATGACGGTATCGCGAGTGGTTATACAATGCTCAATGCCATAGATACCGTAAAAAAGAAGCACGCAGATGAAATCATAATAGCAGTTCCAACAGCACCTCTGGAAAAATACACTATGCTCACACCTCTCGCTGATCAGATCATCTGCCCTCTGGTACGGGATACCGAATTCTTCGCTGTTGCTGATGCGTACGAAAACTGGTATGATATCAGCTTTGAGAGTGCAATAAGGATACTTAAAAAATTTGGATTTTTTCAGACGAATCAACAATCACATTGAAATTCCCTTTGATAGTCCTGCGCTCACGTGTAAAATTTCTCACCATTTCATTAAACCTGCTCACTCCGGTGAGAGATACCACTATAAACAAACCTCCAAGCGCAATTTCCCATGAAAAGGGATCAGAAAATATAATTATTCCCAACAGAACAGCAAAAACAATCCTGCTCGCAGATATGAGCGAACCGGGCGCTGCATCGATGTAACGATATCCAACGGTAATAAAAAACTGCCCCATTAATGATACAATAACATAGAGAAGCAGATACACAATTATTACTCCTTCCGGAGGAACAAAAAAAGGCGCCATAACCAGAAAATTGATAACAGATCCCAGAACCATCAGGTAAAAGAGAATAACGATACTGCTATCGTACTTTCTCGCTTCTCTGAGAATAGACACAGCGAATCCCGCAACGATACCTGAGAGGAGTGCAAAGATATCACCCGGATTAATGCTTCCGAAATCGGGAGCGATTATCAGATAAACACCTGTTATTGAGAGAACGAGGTAAAGATAGTTTCTCAGATGGGTACGCTCCCTATTGATAAAGGGTGCAATAGCAAAAACAAAAACTGGATAGGTCATATTGAGCATATTCGCATTCGTGATAGTGGTGAACTGTACACCCGTAAAGAAGAGGAGAACGGCAACCGCATTGAACACTGAACGCAGGATTACATACTTAAAACGATTCGGCTGAAAGGATAATCCTCTTGCCACTATATACACCGTAATAATAACTGCACCCGAAAGAAAACGAAAAAAAGTAATCTCAATTGCAGGAACAGCTGAATTCTCAGTTATGAGTTTTGCGAAAACAGTTGAGAGAGCAATTGCCAATGCTGAAAAAGCAAGATATAGTATTCCCCTTCTCATCACGGTTTCCCTCTCATGGTACCAATCCCCTTTTTCTGAGGAATTGAGATGCCACCATCTTCGAGGGTTTTCCGAGTACCTCAACCTGATAATTGAGATCCTGCATCTCCCTGTTTTTCAATAATGTAATCGGTTTCAATATACCTGCTATTTCCGGATACTGTTTAAGAATTTCATCCCTGACCACAACACAGAGATTGTATATTGGAAAAAATTTTCTGTCATCCTTTAGTATTACTAAATCATATTTTCTTAACTTCCCGTCCGTTGAGTAAACCATAGCAACATCAATCTGCTTTCTACTAATCGATTCAAAGCTCAATCCGATATCCATTGTTACAATTTCATCTTTATCGATATTCATTCCATATGTCTTTGACATCTTAATAAATCCATCCGGCCGATGATAAAATTCGTGAGCAATACCGAACAAGGTCTCACCGGGATGTTTATTAACATATTGAGAAAGCGTTGAGAGGGTCCCACCATATTTTTCACTATCATCACGGCGAATTGCCAGTGCATACGTATTATTAATTGAAGTTCGGTCGAGCCAAACTACCCTGTTTAACCTCCAATCCTCATCCTTTACCTTCTGATAAAGCTCAACCGGATCTTTAACCAGCTCCTGATGTTTCAGATAAAGTGCCCACGCCGTCCCGGTGTATTCAGCATAGATATCAATTTGACCTGTGAGGAGACCCATTCGCGTTATCATGCTGCCAGTCCCAAATTTCTCACCGACGGTAAATCCGTGATGCTCGAGCAGAAGCGTTATGATATTTCCGATAATATACTGTTCAACAAAGTTCTTCGAACCTACCGATACGTATCGTTCTCTCAGGCCACCAGGACCACAATTAATAATCATCAATATAAAAAAACAAAGCGAAAGCAGAGTGAGAATCAGGCTCCTGTATACTAATCTTTTAGATGAAAAAAAACGCATACAATACATCACCTTATCCC
>CAZZCF010000272.1:0-3580 GCA_964652955.1 uncultured Leptospirales bacterium | reverse complement strand
GATAGATTATTGCGAGAAATGCAGGGGGTATATAAAAACAGTGCGGGTACCGAAGTTCAGCGAGGCGGCACAGCTCGATATCACCGTTGAAAACATTATTACTCTGAATCTGGACCATGCTGCAATCCATGAGGGATTTTCACGCCCGTGAAGAGAAGTCTCATGGCCGTATTTACTTAAAACGGAAGTATACGGAACGGGAACTGTTCCGTGACAAGAAAGGGAGGGGACTCACTGTATGTCTGCCTGGGAATCGGAAAGTGAAGGGGCTGTTGGCGTTGCGTTTCCCCGAGCTTCTCTGAGACGTGAATGACACTTCGCTGAGCTGCCAATTCATAATCGAGAGCCGTTTATTCACCATTCAGATGAGCGATACTCGAGTTCGAGCAGTCCCAGTGTGATGTTTGATTTTTCGGGCCGTATCGTCCGAACAGTTCTGAACCCGGTTATCTCTTCGGACTCGACCGGCCGGTAGAGTAAACCGCGCAACCCGGTATAGGTGCGGTAGAAGACCTGTAATCTCCTGCCCCCTTTTATGAGGGAGTAGAGATTCTGGAAAATGCGTAACCGCGGTTCGGCAAGCGCAGCAACGAGTATCCGGTCGGCAGGGTAGTCGAGGAGGCGGGACTCATCGCCGTGAATAATCCGGATATCGCGCTCCATTCCGAGATATCTCACACACTTCCGTGCCATGGTGACGGTCGAGGAATTGACCTCGATGCCTATCGAGCCGGTACCGAAGAGTCGTTTCAGGAGAATAAGGGTGATCGGCACCGGGCCGCATCCGATAAACGCCAGATTTCCCGATGCGGATTTATCGAATGCACCCTGCGCTTGGACGATTGCTTCATAGCGATGATGGAGGGGAAACCGCTCGAGTGCTGTCGACGGCTTGGCAGCTCTCATTATATCTCGTGCCAGATGCGTTTCCAGGAGACCCACCGTTCGGGCGTAGAATAGGCGGATGGCGTTAACGGCAATGAATATATCCGGAAGCGTGAGTATTTTTTCACCTTCCGGATCGGTGATGTTTTCATGAGCAATTGCCTCGAGCTGATCGTAGAGCTCCCAGAGATATGCAGGCTGCAGCTCGTTGAGGTTGTCAGCAGTATATCCTTTTATACGCTCGTAGAAGGCGCCTATTCGAGCGACAATATCATCTCTGATGATGGCCGAAGATGATGAATTGATTGAGTTATGGTCGTTGCTATACTTGCGGTGTGACAAAATGTTGTTACTACCCCTCTCCGATTTTTCGGTCATCGCTCATCCGTAACACAGGGTAGACGATACCAAAAAAAAGCTAACCATTTTTTCACATCGTTGTCAAATATATAAGGAGCTCTACAGAGATGCAATCAGAGTGTAAAAAAGAATTGAAATTCATTTATCAGTGTTGAGTATATAACTTGTGGAGCGAGCATGATTTGAATTTCAGAAGCGCAGTTCACGATGAACCGATAGATGCAATGAGCAGAGAATTCATTAAAAATCTCTCACTCGAGGAGGTAGAAGAGCTGTTCCTGAGAATGAACGAGCGACCCTACCGCGCACGACAGCTTTTTAGCTGGCTTTACGAGATGAATGTCGATGCCTTCGAGCATATGACGAACTTCTCAAAGGTTCTGCGAGCATCACTTGACGAACAGTATGCCGTTTCCGCGCTCACCCTGGACAACAGGATGATATCGGAAATCGACGGCACGGAGAAATATCTTTTTCAAACCGCCGATGGCGAGTATATTGAGTCCGTCCTGATAAAGAACGAGGGGAGGGATGATGGCAGGCTGACCGCATGCGTTTCCAGTCAGGTTGGATGCAGCATGGGTTGCCGCTTCTGCGAGACAGCAAAACTGGGATTCAGGAGGAACCTCGAGGTT
The DNA here is from genome assembly GCA_964652955.1 of uncultured Leptospirales bacterium. Taxonomy (GTDB): domain Bacteria; phylum Spirochaetota; class UBA4802; order UBA4802; family JAKQUI01; genus CAZZCF01. The sequence goes on along the minus strand of CAZZCF010000272.1, from coordinate 1,700 downwards.
GCCGAAATTCTCGATCAGATCTCTCACCTGCGACGACTATCCGGTTTGAAGAACAACAATGTCGTCTTTATGGGCATGGGAGAGCCCTTTTTGAACTATGATAATGTCCTCAAGGCCGCTGATATTATGAATTACTCTTTCGGTTTTCATATCTCTTCACGGAAGATAACCATCTCCACCTGTGGCATAACAGATGCAATCGAGCGATTCATCGATGAAGGCCGGCCGTACAATCTCGCCATCTCGCTCAATGACACGACTCCGGAAAAGAGGAGAATGAATATGCCTGTCGAGAAGAGATATCCTATGGCTGGCATATCAGATCTGCTGAAGAGGAAATTCCCCGCTTCGAGAAACCGGGTCACCATAGAATATGTTATGCGGGGGGATAATATGAGCGATGATGATGCCCTCCGGCTGAAGAAGATGTTCAGGTATAATCGGATTAAACTCAATCTCATTCCGCTCAACGCCGGGACCCATGGAATGGCAGTGCCCACCGGGCAGGAGATCGAGCGCTTTATGCATAAACTTGAAATCATGAATATCCCGATTTCCGTCAGAAAGAGCTCGGGAAGTGACATTGACGGTGCCTGCGGTCAGCTTTCCGGAAAGCGGTATCTGACAAAGAGGCAGTCTCTTCAGTGAATTGCGTCTTTTCGCATTCTCGTATAGGGAGCTGAGATGATACGGAGAATAGTACAGTGGATATTGACGCACAAAAAGGTGGTTTTCATCTATACGCCACTTGCCCTTATACTCATCATGAGCCTCTTCACGGGCATCATATATATACGCTGGCTCGGTGACAGAGATGATGCACTGAACAAGCTCGCACGCTACAAGCGGCTTATTGATCGCACGGAAGAATTACGGAGGGGATATATATACAGCTACAGTGACGTTGATCTTTCTGCAAAGGTAGTTGACATCCCCACGAGGATTTATGACAGAAATGACGAAATTATCGGTGAATTCTTTGAGCAGAAAAGGGAGATACTCCCCCTCAACCAGATACCGAAATGGCTCATTAAGGCGGTTATCGCAAGCGAGGACAGGGATTTTTATGATCACAGCGGTATAAGCTATAAGGGCATCATACGCGCTTTTTTCGTAAACCTCATACATCTCAGAGTGGTGCAGGGGGGAAGCACGATTACCCAGCAGCTCGCCAAGGTTCTCTTTACCGACATGGAGAGGAGCATCAGGAGAAAGGTTTATGAGATGTTCTGTGCCCACGAGATTGAGAAGCGATACGATAAACAGGATATCCTCTCCATGTATCTGAATCTCATATACTTCGGCAATGGTGCCTACGGTGTTGAATCGACCGCAAAGATGTTTTTTGGAAAATCGGTTGTTGACTGTAACGAAACCGAATGTGCCATGATCGTTGCGACAATATCAAATCCCGCTCTCTACTCTCCACTCTCGAATCTCAACGGTTCAATTGTGAAGACAAAGCGGATTATGCAGTCGATGATCGATGCGGGTTTCATGAATGAGAAGCGGGCGGAGTATCAGTTTAAAAGATTCCTCGGGAAGTGGGATGTCGTCTTCGACGAAAAAGGGAAAGCAGAAACATCGCTTATTGGAAGCTTCGTTTTAAGCACCTATCGGGTGAACAGGGCGCCCTTTTTCAATGAACAGATTCGCCGAGTCCTCGTTGAGCGATTCGGAGAGGAGATCGTAAAGAAAGG
>CAZZCF010000271.1:0-3613 GCA_964652955.1 uncultured Leptospirales bacterium | reverse complement strand
CACGGTTCGTAGACGAAGACATCAATGGTACCGCAACCGAGAGTCGGATGGCCATGTATCAGGACGACCCGTCGAGTAACCAACGCGAAAAGGTGTCCTCTCTTGCTTCGCTGGCTGGAAAAGATATTTGGTTTTCCGGGGGTTGGGTACTTTGTTGTCTGAAAATCATCTTTAGAATTTGTGTCAGCGGTTCCCGTGCGCACTATGGTCATACTCTGTTCGAGCCCATCGGCGCCTATATCTATCATGCAATTCTGAATATTCTCGGTTTCACAGCCCGTCCACTGATTCCACAATTGAGCTGCACGGACATATGATGCCATCGTTTCATGGGGACTGCCATCGCAATTTGAATAAGCAACGAAATCAATAATGCCCCCATTTTCAGGATCATCATCAGTATCGATTGAAACGACACACTCGCTGTTCCAAAGGCTTCCCGAATAGTTATTGCAGTACAGATCAATACAGCCGTTGCGATTCACATCCCCGGTAGAATCCGTCTCATCATTCACAACCGAGTCAGTAAAATGAACCACGATAAATCTATCATCATATGGCGTTTCAGGTCTATCGTAGCTATATATGGTAACCGGTTCATCGGAGAGATTTTCGTTTTCACCATAGTACATTGTCACCGTGAGATGAGAAACATCCAGTTTCTCTCTCTTCCCACTATGATAAAAGAGCTCCACCCAATCATCATTTGCATGAGCACAGGCAATTTCATTTATGAGGAGCCGAGCTGCAACAGGACTGGAAGACAATAAAACCAGGAGTATCACATAAAGCCAACGCATAATAACCTTCTGAAAAATGATTCTGAAGAGCACACATAAAGGTAAACGAAGCAGGAATGAGAATAATTGAATTTTTTCTGAAGATTGCACTTCTAATTATTTGAGCTTCTAAACAGCGCTTAAATTTCGAAAAAATTCTCGACAGAAAAGCCTGATTATCACCAACTGTCAACACGCCCTCTCGGATCAATGAAGCGGAACACACTCAACGATGGACAAGACAATACACACACAACGGCTCACAGAGATTACAGCACGGTTATATAAACCGTTTAAAAATGCACCGTCAAAACTCGAGGCACTCAACGTAATCTATTCCGGAATTACCGAAGAACTCGGGCACTACATCAATATGTACCGATTGAGTGAACTGAACGACATCATATATGGATTTTTGGAGCTCACCGATCAGATCATATTCGAGATAGATGAAGGCTTCAACAGAGCAGAAAATGGCGTTGAGGAATATATCATCGACGATCTCTATCAGAGAGCAGAAACATACCTGGACCTTTTCAGTAACATTGACCTCTATAAGAAGAATCTCAGAAAGCGGTTACTCAACCAGGACGATCCTGTGATTATTCGTTACTATGTTCTTGATGAATTTATACCGCTCCTCATATCGGAGTTTTTCGAGCAGCCCGATTTGCGAAAGGGGATACTGAAGTCCCTTCAATTCTTCAATGACGACACATTGATCAATTTCTTTTATGATATTGCCAAAAACGATTACGATGTTGAGCTGAGAATACTCGCACTCATCGGTTTGAAGAAATATAAATATCGATTCAATAACTGGCATCTTCTCAAAACCAGCGATGATGATTTGAACACACTCATCGAACATATACGAAAACCCAGTACTGACACGGTATCAAACAAAGCGAAAAGCAATTCCATCTTTCTCTATACACTCTGGACAATCGAATTTTCAACAATGAAGGGATTATCGCTTCAGGAGTACCCCCTGCTCTTTCAAAGTCTCTATGATATCTTCTGCACTGCTCCTGACAGCGGATCGGTTCAACTTGAATTTAACCAAGCACTGAAGAGCATCTTGAAAAGGATTAGTATACATGACTTGCGCACCCTGTTGCGCGATAAAGCATACGTAAAAGCATTTCTGCAGTTTCTGAATATTGTTCCCGTTGAGTTCTTCGATCGAGTCATGATGATTCTCGATCTGCTCGGAGAGAACTTCATCGAGTCCTTCGAGCAATTAGTTGTCTCAGGAGAATTTACTATCAATGAAGAGAGGTCATCACTGCTGAGTTATCTCCTCTCTCCGGGATTCAAACGGGTGAACGTATAGGGGATCTTCATATCCCTTCATCGTATAACACAAAACGAGAAGAGAGGAAGGACCTGTAATCTCAATTGATACAGTTATGCAGCAAGAGATACGGTGTGTACAAAACACTTAAAGAGTAACGGAGGATTTAAACAATGAGAGATGTTGTTATCGTGAGCGGTTGCAGAACGGCAATTGGTTCCTTTGGCGGTTCACTGAAATCTGTATCAGCAATAGAAATGGGTTCACTTGTGATGAAAGATGCACTCAGACGTGCGGGCTTGAGACCGGTAGCAAGTGGAATACAGAAGGAGATAGCACCTGACAAGCTTAAAGACGTCGGTCTCATCGAGCTCGAAGAAAGAGCGTACGATTACGACTCCTCCCTGACACCTGTTGAGATAGATGAGTGTATTATGGGTAATGTACTGCAGGCAGGACAAGGGCAAAATCCATGCCGACAGGCGCAAATCAATGCAGGCATTCCAAAAGAAATACCCAGCTGCACCATCAATAAGGTCTGCGCTTCCGGTCTGAAAGCCATTGCAATAGGTGCATATGCGATAATGACGGATCATGCCGATGTTATTATCGCCGGAGGAATGGAGAGTATGAGTCAGGCTCCTTTGGCACTTAAAAAAGCACGGTGGGGACACCGGATGGAACTCACCGGTACAGGTGAAGTACACGATCTCATGGTTTATGATGGCCTTTACGAAATATTTTACGGATATCACATGGGCGTCACAGCTGAAAATATCGTTGCACTGTACAATATTGACAGAAAAGAGCAGGATGAAGTTGGAGCGATGAGCCATCAGCGAGCCCGAAAAGCGATAAAGGACGGAATCTTTAAAGAAGAGATAACACCGGTAGTCCTGAAAAGCCGAAAAGGAGAAACAGTCATCGATACAGACGAGCGTCCCATGGACACCTCTCCAGAAAAAATGGCGGGCATGAAGCCGGTATTCAAGTCAGATGGAACTGTGACTGCAGGAAATGCCTCGGGAATAAACGATGCTGCAGCAGCAGTGGTGCTTATGAGTGCCGAAAAAGCAAAAGATCTCGGTCTCGAACCTATCATAAAGATAAGAGAATTTGCCTCAGGGGGAGTTGATCCTGCTTATATGGGTCTCGGACCGGTTCCAGCTGTACGGAAAGTTTTAAAACAACGCGGTGCATCCATAAATGATCTGGACATGATTGAGCTCAATGAGGCTTTCGCAGCCCAAGCTATCGGCTGTTTTCGTGAACTCGGTCTCGACAACGAATTCCCCAATCAGCTCGGAAGCGGCATTTCACTCGGACATCCCATTGGCTGTACCGGTGCGCGAATGGTTGTTACCACCATGAATCAGATGAAACGCAAAGATTATAAAACAGGATTAATCACCATGTGTATCGGCGGTGGAATGGGAATGGCGATGATCGTTGAGCGTTAAATTCCACATATAATTCGTACTAAATATATAATGGAGGCCCTCTATGAAGACATTCCGGAGAACAGTTTTTTTTGCGG
>CAZZCF010000270.1:0-3621 GCA_964652955.1 uncultured Leptospirales bacterium | reverse complement strand
TCTTCGCATGGGCAATTGACCCCTGAATATCCTGCGCATAGAGTCGGTAATCGAACTGAATGGATGCCGAAAAGTTCTCGGCAACATCGGAAGTGGATTCGGCAAATCGCCCGCCCCACAGCTTTCCTTTTTTATCTTTCTTCTTCATGATGATAATCTCAAATAGTATTGCTGTTCATTCTGATTGATAAATTCACTCTCCAGCTTGATCCAGGGAAATACGACGTAACATATACACGAGAAAAAATCTGTCATTCCGAGACCAGCGAGGAATCTCTATTCATGACAATTAGACGTTCGATGAACGGAGATCGCTTCGCCGCTTCGCTTCTCGCGATGACATTGCACACAATATACGCTTCCCCGAGATTGTCACTCCTCACAGTCTCCGTAACGCTGTCCCTTCGAAGCTCAATCCATACCCTGCCGGAATAAAGAAGGCGAACAAAATGGTGTCCGCCTCCGCTTATACCGCATCCGGTGCATTGCTCGTATTTATTTTCATCACTCTTCACCGGCAAGCTGCTTTTCGATCTGCTCGATATACCCATCGAGATTCTCTATGAGCGGCTTGATCTCGTACTCGAGGATGTCGGTAAGACTGATAATATCGTTATTCTCCATTACGGTAACGAGCTCTTGAAGCCGATCATTTATCTGCACGTTCCGCTCCTCGAGGGTATCGCCGTTGACGACAATCGTCGAGAGATCGATGCCAAAGACGGGGATAATCTGAAAAAAAGTCCTTATGGAGAAATACATAAAGTCGATGAAGAGCTGCAATTTCTCCGATCCTTCAGCATCTCTTCCCGTCTGGAAGGCAATCGCTATCTCCTCGAGATTCTGTATCTGCTCCGGTGTCGAGTCCCTGATCTCGTTCAGCGAACGAATCAGCGTGTCGGGAGAATCGATGCTGTTCATGACGATATTTCCGAGATCCTCCCCCTGCAATATCATCCTGAAGATATTCTTCACCGACTCGAAGATATCACCCGCAGAGATGACCTTATTATACGAAGCATCATCTGCGCTCCTGATGAGCTTCCCCAGCTCCGCCAGCTCATCCAGATAATCCGCTATTCGCCGGTCACGGTAACGCATCTCACCATCAATCTGCAGCAGTCCCAACACCGAGTGCAGAATATCGGACAGCCAGTCGATACCAACGGCAAGGCTTTCAGCGGGGAGCGATTCTCCGCCCTGCTGCCGGTTCTCCTCGAAGAACTGCATCACCCGGTCGCAGTATGCAATACCCTCCCCGAGAGAGGAGATGATCACCTCAGCCCGCGAACGAACAACACAGTTGATTGACTCCACGTCGTGCAGTGACATATCGGGAATCTGATCGACCGGATAGTTGTTATCACCTATCTGCGTCTCTAAAAAGATCAGATCCCGCTCCCGGGCCCACTGTGAAACGGAACCGATGAGATCCTGTACCGTTTCTTCCCCTTCCAGCTCAATGGTAACCGGAAAACTGTTTATCTGTACTCTCACCATACAACCTCACTATACAACCGGCAAGGCAACAGCGCTGCCGATCTCTCTCATTTATTCTGCTTTCCCTCCTGCTGAAGTCCTTTCATCTGGAGCTCCATCCATTTCTGTTGTTTCTTCGCTCCTGTAAGAGCCTTCTCCATCGCGGCAAACTTCGACCGCAGTTTCGCTTCATATTTTTTCAGGTGCTCTCTGCGCCTCTCGATGCGTTCGCTTGTCATTCGGATTGAGTTATCTTCAAGATCGATTTTCGACTGTATGATACTCTTGCCCGACGCCGAAAAGGGTTTCAGAATATAATTAACCTGATATGCCAGACCGTTATCAACCCGATTATCCCCATCGTTATCAGAGCCGAAAAACTCGGCCACGCCATCGGGATTATCCATGATAACTTCCTTCAGCTTCGACTCGTCAACGAGGAGCTTCCCCTCCTTGATGGTTTCCCAGTCGGCATTTATTGCGCCGGTCGAGATGCCCATCTGAGTGATCATCTTTATCGGTTCCTCCATGCGGTTGGGATACGCATTGCTAATAGTCGACTTGAGCGTGTTCTCCAGTCGCAGGAGAGTCAGATCGCCCATAAAGAGCCCTTTCCCGGATAAGCTGTTTCGGTACTCGCCGGCATCTTCCACCTTCACCGCCTTGGTGAGCGCTTTGGTAAACTCAAGATAGTTATTATAGGACTCGACAAACTTTTTTATTCTATCAATTGCATTCCCGATATCGGGTTCAACCGTAATCGACACCGGTCGTTCAGAGACGCCTTTCAGCGAGAGGGTAACGCCTTTCAGGACGTCAGTGAGATTATCATTTCTGTCCCTGACAACCTCTACCCCGTCAACTTTCATGCGCGCATCACCGGCTTTCGCTATCTCATTCTTCGGCTCCAGCTCCCCCTTTTCCTCAATCGGCGTGGTAATCCGTGCATCGGAGAAACTGGCCTCTCCCGTATTGCAATATATGATCACCTTGACTATCTTCTTCCCTTTGAAATCCTTTCCAATAGGAATTTCCTTCTTCGCCTTCTCCCCCTTTTCAAGGGGGTATATCTTTTCAATCCGTTTCTCTTTCTCTTTTGAAACGACGCCGATTCCCGCAATATCGATTACCTCTTTCTTCTTCTTCTCTTTCAGGGGGCGTGTTCGTGAGACATTATACCCTTTCAATTCAATGCCCTTAATAACGACCTTCTCCTCAGGTCCGACCTCTATCCGATAGGGTACTGCCCCCTCCTCCCCTTCCTTCTTCTCCTTGTGTGAAAAAGCAAATTCAAGGACCGTATCCTCTTTGATATTCAGCTCAAGGGGCAGAATGTATTCCCGCCAGAGCGCTCCCTGAATCCGCACCGCCTTCCCCTTCTGCTCAACGGTCAGGTTGCCATCCTGCTCGGGCACCTTTCGGTCGCCAATATACGAGGTGAAGTACTTCTCATCAAAGGTAAGGGTTACTTTATCTTTCACCTCGCCCTTTACCCCTTTCACGAGACCTATCTGCTGGAGAAATTTTTTATCCCCCGTTACCTTAATCTCTCCCTTGCGGCCAGATACCTTCGATTCAAGCGTCATCACATACTTGTTGCCCACGGTTTTGATATATGAGGTTTTCACGATATCTTCCGCGACCTCATCAATCCTGCTGCGGAGTGAACGGAGATCACCTCCCTTAAATCGAATGGATTGAGCTTCGCCATTGACCGCAAGCTTGAATTTCGAAGGCGGGAGCACCGTATCCTTATCAACAGGATCCGTGCTGATCTTGTGAGTAGATGCCAGCTGGAGAACCTGTATATCTTTTCGTCCTAAATCGGCACGTTTATTCGCGGAAACTTCAATAGCACTGTGAGAGGAGAGCGCCTTCTTGTCATGATACGAGGATCGAAAGCCGTAGAGATCTCGTGCCGCATCATTCAGGCTGGAAATGCGGCTACGTAACTCAACAAGAGCCTCTTTTCGTCTATTATAGCGTAGCTTCTCCTGCTCCCATTGTTCAATGGGTCTCGATTCAACTTTGAGGAGCTTTTGTATAATCCCCTCAGTATCTATTCCGGAGGATAATCCTCCAAGAGTGACTGGCATGCACTTCCCTCCCACACAACCGATAACGATATAACGGGGCAGATCG
>CAZZCF010000269.1:0-3688 GCA_964652955.1 uncultured Leptospirales bacterium | reverse complement strand
GTCGGGCATGGCGAAAGCACCTCGATAATAGAATAGCCGAGTCCATCTATCTGCGTCTGGAAGGCGGTGGTAATCGCCTTTTTTGTTTTTCGAATTCCCGCCGGGCTGTTTACCGCAACCCGCTCCGCGTAGACAACGCCGGGGAAGGTCGCGACAATATCGGTAATGTGCAGCGGATAGCCGTCATAACCCGGATTCCGCCCGGAGGGGGTTGTGGTCGTCTTCTGGCCGAGAACTGTCGTCGGCGCCATCTGGCCCCCCGTCATACCGTACACGGCGTTGTTGATGAATATTACCGAAATATGCTCACCACGGTTCGCCGAGTGAATGGTCTCCGCCGTCCCGATGGCGGAGAGATCGCCATCACCCTGATAGGAGATCACGAAAAGGTCGGGGCGCGCCCGCTTGATACCGGTCGCCATAGCGGTTCCCCTCCCGTGGGCGGATTCCAGCATATCGATGTCGATATAGTTATAGGCGAGAACGGCACAGCCGGCCGGATTAACGCAGATTGCCCTCTTGCCGAGATCGAGATCCTCCAGAACCTCGGCAACGATCCGGTGTACAATGCCATGTCCGCATCCCGGACAGTAATGGGTTATCACGTCACGCTTGTAATACTTTGGCCATTTATTCTTTAACTTCATAACACTGCTCTTCCTGTCATTCTCATTACGCACCCTTGCGATGCAACTGATATTGCCGGTAGATAATTCTCGCAAACTCCACCGGCGTCGGAACCACGCCGCCGGGGCGACCGTGGAAATGAACACGCGCGCTCCCCTGAAGGGCAAGCAGCACGTCGTCAACCATCTGGCCGGTGCTCATCTCAAAGACGATAAAATCCTTCACCCGATAGGCCACCTCCTGAATTATCTTCCGTGGAAATGGCCAGAGGGTTATGGGACGTATCAAACCTGCCGGTATCCCGTCCTTGCGAACCCGCTTGATCGCTCCCTTGGCGATCCGTGCCGTTGTTCCGTAGGCAATCGCGACAATCTCGGCATCGTCTATCATATCGAGCTCGTAGCGCACCTCATTCTCCTCGATTTCCTGATACTTCCGCGCCAGCTTCCAGTTATGCCGTTCCATCTCCATGGTATCCAGAATCAGTGAAGCGAGGTACCTGCTCGGCCCGTTCCCCCGCCCTTTCAGTGCATAACTCTTCTCCGGAAATTTCTTTTTCGGTTCAGGGAACTCGACAGGCTCCTTCATCTGGCCGAGCATGCCATCGCCCAGTATCATAACAGGGTTACGATACTTATCGGCGATATCGAAAGAGAGGTAGGTCAGGTCAGCCACCTCCTGCACGCTCCCCGGCGCGAGGACAGGAGTGCGATAGTCCCCGTGCCCGCCACCACGTGTTGCCTGATAATAATCACCCTGTGACGGCGCAATATTGCCCAATCCCGGTCCGCCGCGCATAACATTGATGATAACGGCGGGGAGCTCAAAGCCGGCAAGGAAAGATATCCCCTCCTGCTTCAGGCTGATCCCTGGGCCCGACGATGATGTCATGGCACGAGCGCCGGTTGAAGCCGCCCCTATTACCATGTTAATCGCTGCGGTTTCGCTCTCCGACTGGACAAATACTCCTCCAGCCTTCGGCAGATGCTCAGCCATATATTCACCCAGCTCGTTCTGAGGGGTGATGGGGTAGCCAAAATAGCACTTGCATCCCGCTCGAATGGCAGCCTCGCCGAAAGTGTGATTGCCGCTGATAAATATCTTACTCATCATATACCTCTATTGCGACTTCCGGGCAAACAATCGTGCAGACCATACAGCCGGTACACTCCTTATCTGCTGCGGGTTCCGCATAATGATATCCCTGCTTGTTGAAGTTCTTAGAGAAATGGAGAACGTTGCTCTTACAGAAGTGCACGCAGAGCTCACATCCCTTGCAAAAGTCACTCTTCACCACAACCTTATACTTTTTCTTTCCCATGTTTGCGTTCTTTACCCCTCAACTGATTATCCTGCTCTATCGCACCTTGCATTAAAATCAATAAACTCTCTCAGATTGCATGAAGGCGGTACGCACCTGTCCGCCATTATCATCAGCGAATGGGAAATACCTCCCCGTTTCACCGAACCGATTATCCGCATTTTTCAGGACAGAATACCTGCCTTTTCAAAAACATAATCGATGTGACGCATGTAGCGCGACAGATCGAACACCTCCTCTATCTCATCAGAGGTGAGCTTTTCGGAAACAGTCGCATCCTTCAGCGAAAGATCCCTGAGAGTTCCTTCGCGATCCCAGACCCGCATCGCGATTCCCTGAACGACACGGTATGCATCCTCCCGTGTTAACCCCTTCTCAACGAGCTTCAATAACAGCGCCTGAGATGAGTAGAGCCCTCCGGTTCTCTCGATGTTTTCCTTCATCACCTCGGGGTAGACGTGGAGATTCTCCAGAATGAAAATCATTTTATGAATGATATAATCCAGGGCGATAGTTGAATCGGGGAAGATAACCCGTTCCGCCGAGGAGTGCGAGATATCCCGCTCGTGCCAGAGCGTCATGTTGTCCAGCGCAACCGTGCAGTTCGATTTGATTACTCGAGATAGTCCGGAAATCCGCTCACAGAGTATGGGATTCCGCTTATGCGGCATTGCCGATGATCCTTTCTGCCCCTCCTGAAACGGCTCCTCAACTTCCCGCACCTCTGTTCGCTGCAGATGCCGTATCTCGGTCGCGAGCTTATCCAGGCTCCCGGCTGTTATGGCAAGGGCGGCGATGAACTCCGCATGCCTGTCACGCTGTATAATCTGCGTCGATACCGGATCGGGCCTGAGCCCGAGCCTGGCACAGACATGCCGCTCCACCTCGGGAGAGAGATTGCTGAATGTTCCAACCGCACCGGACAGCTTCCCATAGGAAACATTTTCGATAGCCCGCGTAATCCTGTCGCGGTTCCGCTCGAACTCAGCCACATAGAGCGCCATTTTTACACCGAAGGTGGTCGGCTCGGCGTGAACACCGTGCGATCTCCCCATACAGGGAGTGTGCTTATATTTCAGTGCCAGCGTGCGGAGAATACCAATAAGCGTACCGATACCCTTCAGAATTATCTCACCCGACTGCTTCAGCTGTAGAGAAAGCGCCGTATCACCGATATCACTCGACGTCAAACCGTAGTGAACATACCTGCTCTCCGGACCAATATGCTCGGCAACAGAGGTGAGAAAGGCGATAACGTCGTGATGGACCTGCTCCTCTATTTCAAGGATGCGACCGACATCAAAAGACGCCTTCTCCCGGATCACCGCGAGTGCATCCGGAGGGACAACACCGAGCTCGGCAAGTGCCTCGCATGCAGCAATCTCAATGCTCAGCCATATACTGAATTTATTTTCCAGTGTCCAGATATCGGCTATCTCTTTTCTGCTGTACCGTTCAATCATGATATCATATCTGCTACTAACCTTGAGAGAAAACAATCAGGGAATAATAAAAAAATGCAGAATACTCAAACGATAGCAGGATACAATCGATTAAAATCAAGTACTTTTTTCATATACGGTCGTTCTCACTGTTATTTCAAATGCATTCGGTGAAAAATCGGTTCCAATGCGGGGTACAATCGTGATATATCTTCGCTCTTCCCGTGCGAAGTGAGGGGATATAGCACAGGCATTACCGCAGGAGCCACATCCGGCGGAAACAACAAAGGCGCAAAAA
>CAZZCF010000268.1:0-3717 GCA_964652955.1 uncultured Leptospirales bacterium | reverse complement strand
TACAGTCATGAAGGAAGAATACTCTTTGAAGTAGAAATACGGGATTTTTAGAAGATTATATCGCAGAATATCCGGACGAGTATCTCTGGGCGAATACCCTATGATAATAATAGAGAGGCTGATAATCCATGAAGAAGGTATTGATAATACTATCCCTCATCATCACCATGCAGCTTTTTAATGCCACCGCCTTTTCAGAGATCAGTAAAAACAAATACTATGATGAAAGGATCTACTGCAGGGCAAAAATAATAGCGATTGAAAAAAGAAGAATTGATGAGGGTGCCGCTCAACTCACTGAAACGAAGGTACACCTCAAAATTCTCGATGGTGCCTTCAAGAATCAAAAAAAGACCGCTATCTTTAAGGGCGAGGATGAGCTCCCGAAGGAGATGTTCTATACGGAGGGTGATATCGTATTTATCGGCATATCCAGCGTGGGCTCGGATGATCCCGTTGAATACATCTCGCTCTATGACGTGGACAACAGCAACGGTATCATAATCATTACAGCGCTCCTGTGCATATCAATAATTATTGTCGGTCGAATTAAAGGTATATTCTCCCTGATTGCGCTGATCATTACGGTTCTCCTGGTCTTCGTCATCCTTATCCCCTTAACGCTCAAGGGCTATCCTCCGCTGCCCATTGCGGTGGTAATCTCACTTTTATCAATAATAATCACTCTCCCCGTAATTGCCGGGTTGCGGCTTAAAACACTGGCGGCAATTCTGGGTGCCTCAAGCGGGATCATTCTCGCATCATTACTTGCCGTCATCTTCGCCTGGTTCATGCACCTCTCCGGCATTGTTACCACCGATATGCTCACGGTATTCTATGCATCAAATATCGATATCAATCTCCGCGGGCTCGCACTCTCCGGAATGATAATTGCAGCCCTTGGAGCCATTATGGATGTTTGTATTTCCATCGCCTCGTCAACTGCTGAGATCTTCAGCGCAAATCCGAAAATTACACAGCGGGCGGCCTTCCGATCGGTACTCACGGTTGGGACCGATATACTGGGATCAATGGTAAATACCCTCATACTCGCCTATGTTGGCAGCTCGCTCTCCCTCATACTGCTCATATCAATTCGATTCGAACCCTCCATGCCATTCTGGATGATATTCAATTACAATCCCGTACTGAGTGAGATCGTTAAATCAGTTGTTGGCAGTATCGGCATGTTCATGAGCATTCCGATCACGGCTCTCCTTGCAGTGAAGCTGTACCACCGGAAAAATCGAACTCACCGAGAAGAGAGTGCCTGATACCATATCGGCTCCCATTTACCGCTGTAAGTGGAAATGAGCTGTTTGACAAAAGGGGGGAGTAACCGCTCTTTATTTCTTAGGGGAAACAGTTTTGGTTATATCAAGCTCTCCTTCGAATTCATATCCGGCTCTGAGATATACGTCATCCCCATCGAGGAGCTCTTCAGGACCTCTCCATCCGAAATTGTAGGCTATTGAGCAGAATTTCACCGTGTTGGGCGGGATCATCGCACTGAATTTCAGTACGGTCTCCTTATCGCCACCCGATTTTATCACCTGGTACTCTATATCATATGTCCCGGGTCTAATATGGAGTGCCTTGTATCCATCATATCCGAGCTCTGTTACCTCCTTGCCGTTCAGAAAAACCTTCACTCTGTGATTGAAGGTTAATGGGGCATCCCCCCGGCTGACGTACAGAACGCTCTTATCGGGTGATTTCGGAATGACTTTCAGACCGGTCATACATCCTGCGAAAAGGAAAAGAATGGTGAAGCATACTGAAAGGATTTTAATGTTTTTCATCTTATTCTCCTTCATCCAGAACATTGGAACTTCTCCTCCCCGGTTCAGTAAAAATCTGCTACCGAACACCGTATGCTGTATTGTAACGGAAGCAAATGTTCCTGTCAATTATAACACAATCGACAGAAATTAAAAAGTGCCTTTGCATAAAATTGCAGTATAATTCCTACCCGGTATCGCATTGAAGAAAAAGAGTTATGAGGATAGAGAGTGGAAGAAAAAACTCATTGCGGAAAATCTCAGCGGCTCTACGGAGATCTCTCACTCGGGATAGCATCGAGAAGGTATCCTACAACGAACGAGCCCAGAACCGTGCACACGGTCAATACCGCAACATATACCCATCCGAAATATCCGACCATAACGGGCAGTAAAAATGGCTTGACGGCCCTGTTATAGAGAAATATCGCGATTGAGGAATCTCCCGCTCCCCTCTCCCTCACGTTCCTGAGCAGAGGATACCAGACATAGATGGAACCTGTCGAAATAATTCCTGCCACCGCCGGAAGAAGTATTCCCCTGATACCCGCGCCCCTGCCGAGAAATCGGGAAATCTGTGCCGTATTCAGAAAAAGATTCAGAAGCACCATGAGCACAAAGACAAGCAGGAGAGGAACGATCATGTTAAGCAGGATGGTTCCGCTCCTCATCAGGGCTGCCAGTATCTTCTCCGGCATCAGTGCGAAGAGAATCCCGTAAAGTAAAAGCACCATAAACGGGAAGAGAAGCATCCGCGCTACAGGTCGCATATTCCCGTATCCTGAACTCTCCGCGCTCACACAAACCACCTTTTGACAAGATTCACGATTATCACCGTAATGATGGCAATGGGTATCGACAGAATAAAGGAGATACCGTTTCTCAACAGGGCAAATCTTCTGCCCAGCGTTGTTATCTCCGCAGGAAGCTGCACCAGTCCAACGGTCACCCAGGTAATAATGAAAGCGGTAACGGCAAAGAGGCTGATGCCATAGCTCAGCAGCTCACCTCCGATGATATAGCTGTTTATGGGATTACCGGCAAGAATGCTGCCGAAGAGTGCTCCCCGGAGCGTGTCAAGGATCATGTTTCCCGAGAAGACAGAAGTCAGAATATCTTTCGTAATAAATGTGTTGAAAAGACCGATAAGGAGCACAACGCCGATCAGTATCGGTAAAATATTAATAAACTGTTTTGCAGCGCTTCGAGCTGTGTAGATGAGAGCGCTCCGGTGAAGTTTTCTCTCTTTTGCGTCAAGTGCGGACACCTCTCCCGGGAACTTTCCCCATTCGCCCTTCCTGTACTGCTCAATAACCTCTCCCACAGTGTCGGCGATTCCGGTCAGGACTTCAATCCCGTTCGCTCTGAGCTGATCCGCAATGGCAGGGCTGCAATATCCGGTTACAATCGTTTCAGCGCCTTTATCGACCGCGAGCAGAACAATCTGTATGCCGGCACCCCGCTGTGCCGAAGCGACGGGATTCTGCACGGCTTCATAATCCCCGTTCTCCATATCAACGATGATCATATAGCGAGCGGTACCCAGCTTCTGCGCAACCTTAGCCCCTGAATCGGGGCCATCGGCTGATATGGCTATCTTCATATACTATCCCCGTGTCCCGATTGAATGATAACAACCAGGCAATGTTTACATCTATTACAAATACGTACCGGCGATTCGCGTATTATAATCCATAAGAGGGGTAATTGTTGAAACGCGCCCCTGCGCTCCGTGGGATAAGACGAGAGGCTCACAAAGGCAGGGTGATGAAATAAACCCTGTCGCCAGGATGATCATAAGATCGTATGGGGCGCAATCACCCTGTCTAAATTTTGGGAATCGTCAATGCGCTCAGAATACCGAACAGAACCGTAATGAATAGACCGATCACTCCCAGAACAGTTCCAAGTATTTTCATTGCCGATGACGTTTCCT
>CAZZCF010000267.1:0-3887 GCA_964652955.1 uncultured Leptospirales bacterium | reverse complement strand
ACCTGCAGGTGCCCAGCGATGACAACGACCATCTATTTTTTGAGAGCTCTGTCTTGTCATATAACCATCTATCGTACACGCAAATGTAAATTTGCTTGAGGGTTATCATAAAGTCGAGGAGCCGCAGGCGACGAATGTCGCTCCTGTGCATCCGTGGGATCGCGGGCCGAAGCTTATTTGCGCCTCCTGCGCAGCTTCGGCATTGAAACATCCGTGTTTGGCACACTCGGCCATTCTGACCAGCACAATCTCTTTTTATTTAATAGAAATGTGAAATGAATAGAGATTGCGACCCACAGGATGTGGGAAGTGGCTGCGAAGACACGGACGTCGAGAGCAGGCCTTCGTCGCCTGCGGCTCCTCGCAATGACATTTCGTATGTGTCGTAATTTGCTATGTCATTTAATACATTCATTGGGAAACAGAGGCGGAATAAGAAACGTTTCATGATAATTACTCCAAGAGGGAAAAGTGGATAAGAGAACCATAGCGGTCATCGGAGCCGGATACTGGGGGAAAAATCTGGTGCGGAACTTTCACGATCTCGGTGCGCTTCACACCGTATGCGATGCCGATGCCGAAAGGCTGCGGCAGCTTTCGGAGCAGTACTCAGTCCCCACGACGGGAGAATATCAGTCCGTGTTGGATAATCCGGACATTGAAGGTGTTGTCATTGCGCTGCCCGCCGTGCTCCATTACCGTTTTGCAAAGGAGGCGCTCGATGCGGGAAAGAATGTCTATGTCGAGAAGCCGCTTACGGTTGATATTGCCGAGGCAGAAGAGGTCGTCAGCCTTGCCGATAAGAAGGGCAAGGTTCTCATGGTGGGCCATCTCCTGCAGTATCATCCCGCCTTTCGGCGCCTGAAGGAGATGGTTCACGCGGGCATGCTCGGCAGGATATACTATATCTATTCCAACCGGCTGAGCCTCGGGAAGATCCGCCAGGAGGAGAACATACTCTGGAGCTTCGCTCCCCATGACATCTCGATGATACTCTCCCTCTGCCGTGAAGAGCCGGATGAGGTTTATGCGACGGGAGGGAAATATTTGCAGGATCAGATTGCAGATGTCACGACGACACATATGAATTTCCCAAGCGGTGTAAAGTCTCATATATTCGTCTCATGGCTGCATCCATTCAAGGAGCAGAAACTGGTGGTCGTGGGGAAAGAGAAGATGGCGGTTTTCAGCGATACGGAGGAATGGGAAAACAAATTACTGATATACTCGCATTCAATTGAGTGGGAAAACGGAATACCGGTTCCACGGAAGGCGGATCCGGAGAAAATAGTTATCGAACAGGAGGAGCCTTTAAGAAATGAGTGTTGTCATTTTATTGAGTGTATGGATAAGAATGTGAAGCCGATAACCGATGGCGAGGAGGGTATTCAAGTTCTCCGGGTGTTACAGAGAGCGCAGGAGAGCATTGAGAGGAATAGGTGATATAAGGAAGTCCCCAGGCGACACGTCGACGTGTCGCCTGGGGACTTCCTTTCGATAATATATAAGTGTAGTTCATTAATACTGTAATAATAATTTTTAATCAGGATAAAATCATGTCGGAATACTTTGTGCACGAGAGCTCCTATATCGATGATAACGTGAAAATAGGGAAGGGAACCAGGATATGGCATTTCTCTCATGTTATGGCCGATACCGAGATCGGCGAAGGCTGCATCATCGGTCAGAATGTGGTCATCGGCCCCGGGGTACGCATCGGCAGCGGCTGCAAGATTCAGAACAATGTCTCGGTGTACAGGGGAGTCGAGCTGGAGGATGAGGTCTTCTGCGGCCCCTCCATGGTGTTCACCAATGTAACGACTCCCCGGGCTTTCATCGAGCGGAAGCACGAGTTCAGGAAAACGCTGGTGAGGCGGGGTGCCACCCTGGGAGCCAATTCGACCATTCTCTGCGGGAATACCATCGGGCGATACGCCCTCATCGGCGCCGGTGCCGTGGTGACAAAGGATGTTCCCGACTATGCGCTGGTGGCCGGGGTGCCGGCAGAGCAGATTGGATGGGTGTGCAGATGCGGCGCCCCACTGAAGGATTTCGATGAGGGGAGTGCACGGTGCGACTCTTGTGGCAACGAGTACTGTTTAGAAAAGGGAGCATTGGTGGCAGTTAAGGAAGGGTGAATAGCGATTAGTTAAAGCACCCAGGCGACACGTTGACGTGTCGCCTGGGTGCTTGTCAGCTTTTTTTTGCGAGGCTTTTATGACAATGAAAGACCAACTACTGCAGAAAATAAAGAACAACGAAGAAACCGCAGCAATCATCGGACTCGGCTACGTCGGCCTGCCGCTCGCGGTGCTCTTTGCGAAAAAAGGAGTGCGCGTTCTCGGATTCGATAAATCGCCGGAGCGGGTGGCGATGGTAAACGAAGGGCGGAACTATATCGGTGATGTAAAGGACGATGAGCTTCAAAACGCGGTCAAACAGAAGAAGCTTCAAGCCACCGGGGACTTTTCAAAGCTTGCCGAGTGCGATGTAATCATCGTCTGTGTGCCGACACCGCTTGACCGGTTCAAGAAGCCAGATATGTCGTATATCGAGAGCGCCGCGCTCGAGATTGCAAGGAACATGAAGCGCGGCATCCTAATCTCCCTGGAGAGCACCACCTATCCGACGACCACCGAGGGATTGATGCTACCCCTCCTCGAGGAGCACTCAGCTTATCGACACGGAGAGGATTACTGGATCTGCTTCTCGCCGGAACGGGTCGATCCGGGCAACAGAACCTTCAACACCGAGAACACCGTCAAGGTGATCGGCGGTCTCGGCGCTAAAGCGACCGAAATCGCAATGGCTTTCTACGGCAAGGCGATTTCCTCGCTGCACCCGGTGAGCTCGCCCGCGGTTGCCGAGATGGTGAAGATACTCGAGAATGTCTACCGGCTGGTGAACATCAGCCTGATAAACGAGATGGCGCTCCTCTGCGGCAAGATGGATATCGACATCTGGGAGGTCATCGAGGCGGCGAAGACCAAGCCCTTCGGCTTTCAGCCCTTCTATCCGGGCCCCGGCATCGGGGGTCACTGCATCCCGCTCGATCCCTTTTACCTGGAGTACATCGCCAGGAAGTACAACTTCGATCTGACCATGATACACACTGCGGGGCATATCGACAACCTGATGCCCCACCGGATGCTCATCAAGATAAACACGGCGCTCAACCGGCAGAAGAAATCGATCAACGGCGCGAGGGTGCTCTTCATGGGCGTCGCCTACAAGCCCGACATCGCCGACGAGCGGGAAAGCCCGGCGCTGAAGATAATGGACGAGGTGTCGAAGAAGCAGGGAGAGGTTTTGTATCATGATCCCCATGTGACAGCGGTTGAGACGCCCGAGGGGAGGAGGTTCCAGAGCGTCGAGCTGACCGATGATCTTGTCCGTGATGTCGATTGCGTGGTCTTCGCCACCAATCACAGCGACTTCGACGTGAGGAGCATCGTCGAGAAGGCGAAGCTGGTGGTTGATTTGCGGAATGCCACGCACGGGATTGATTACAGGGAGAAGATTTACAAGCTGTGACGAGTGACGGATGAATGGTGACGAGTGACGAGTAATGAGTAATGAGTTGAATATAATATGAAGAGTCATAGGGATCTGGATGTATGGAAAAGGAGCATGGATCTTGTTGATTTGATTTATAATATTACGCGTTCATTTCCTATTGAAGAGCAGTATGGATTAAAAGGTCAAATTCGGAGATGTGCTGTTTCAGTTCCCTCAAACATTGCCGAGGGTGCTGCAAGAAGCCACAAGAGAGAGTTTGTGCAATTTCTCTATATTTCACTCGGTTCTCTTTCTGAGCTGGAAACCCGGATGCTTATTTCAGAAAGACAACATTATTTAGATGATTCAGATATGATAATTGAAGAGAT
>CAZZCF010000266.1:0-3899 GCA_964652955.1 uncultured Leptospirales bacterium | reverse complement strand
ATATCACTGTACTGTTTTGCCTCATTACGTGCCACCGAACCGAAGATGCCTATTCTGGTCAACCCATAGCGCTTCTCAAGATCGGGTTTCACGGCACTGAGTTTTTGCAGAATTTTTTCACGATCTATGTTTTGCATATATATTTCCCTGATACTAAAAATCTATTAAATGAATTACAGATATAAGTTAAAAAATCAAGCACACTTTTTCGGCTCATAATAATTATATGTACAATAAACGGATTAACCCGTCCGTCTTTTTCTTGATATTTCAGGACATTCATGTATACCGTATATGCTATTTTAAGTTTCCTTAATGAATAAAGGAGTTGCCATCATGACAGAGCTCAAAGAGACCCCGCCTCGGCTCATCGAAAATGGCAGGGTCGTCGAATGGGGATTCTTCAGGACGCCCATTCGCGATCTGAACCTCCTGGACATCAGGCTCCCCGGCCTCCCGAAGGCGCTGAACAATTTCAGGCTCAAGGAGTGGCAGCACTACGCGCTCATCGGGGGCGATTTCATCCTCACCTTCTTCTTTATCGACGCCAAGTACATGAGCGTCTCCTTCTGCTACTTCATGGACAGGAATACCGGCAGCTTCACCGAGCATCACCGGAACGTCCCCTGGAGGGCCGCCCGCCTCTCATGGGATCTCTTCAACGGCGACTGCCGCTTCCATGCCCGCAACTACCGCATGGAATTCGACAACCGCCTCTCCGAAGGGAGGCACCTGGCGCGGATAGATATAAAGGGGACGAGGAAGAAGCCCGGAATACGCGCCGATATCGAGATGCTTGAAGACCTGAACAGGATTCAGCCCCTCGTCTCGGTGGTCCCCATAGGCGAAAACCGCCCCATGTACACGCATAAGGCGCCGGTTCCGGTGCGGGGGGAGATAACCTGCGGCGACAGGCGCATCATCCTGGATGAAAAGAGGGATATCACCTTAATTGATATACAGAAGACCTACTATCCCTTCAATACCTGGTGGCGGTGGGGCGCCTGCGCGGGATACGATAGGAGGGGCCGCCTGATTTCCGTCAATCTGGTGCAGAACATGACGACCGTGGACGACGAGATGCACAACGAGAACTGCATCTGGGTGGACGGGAGGCTGTCCCCCCTTTCAGCCGTCCGCTTCGATTTCGATACAAGGGACATCATGAAACCCTGGAGGGTGGAGACCACCGACGGCAGGTGCAGGCTCTCGATGAAGCCGATGGGCGAGCGGAAGGGGTATATTAACCTCGGCATACTCGTCGACGAGTATCATCAGCCCTTCGGGCCCTTTTCCGGGACCCTTGTCGACTCGGAGGGGGTTTCACATGAGATAGATAATTTCTTCGGGGTCACCGAGCACCACAGGGCGAGGTTCTGAATTTGCTGGTGGCCACCGAATGAAATGAAGAAAGCATCAAACACCTCCCGTACAGTAGATGTTGCCGGAGACGGCGGAAAGCACTGAAGAGATGCTGCGGAATCGCTTGCCGAGCGGCTTCAGTATGCAGCCGCTCAAATCGAGATGGTTTGCTGCCGACAGCGCTCCTTACAGCTCACGAGATAAAGAGAGACAGCACTATCCACTGAACAAGTCCGGAAACGATTGCAGCTGCTATCCCGATGAGTATCACCGGCAACCAGCCCTTCTTCCGCTTCCGGAGCACCTTCCTTGTGAGCAGGCCGGCGGCAACTCCGATGAAGGGAACGGTCACCAGCATTCCCAGAACATCCCGCTCGGCAGTCCCCCGTTCCAGGAGGGCATTGCGGTGGTCATCGGGATCAAAGTAGACGGCAATATCGGGACGTTCCGTCAGCTGCTCGACCCGTTTTCGGGCGGCCGACTCGCTTGAGTAAAACCAGCCGCCGCTGGCAGTTGCTCTTACGCCGGTATACTGAATTCCAAGCACCGTGTATCGATAGGTGACAGCAACCTCGTAAAAGGTATTTCTCTTTCTACTGCTATCGCCACTGGAGTGACTGACAACATCTGCCGTAATGATGGTTCCCTGTGTCTGAAGCCACTTCTCGCTTTCAGCGCCGGTAATAATCTGTATATTAAGCATCACGGCATGTGCGATAACGCCGAGCAGGACAATGATCTCAAAGAGGGGGGATTTTTTGAGTCGCGTTATCACGCTCTCCCCGTTATTTGCATTGTTGTCGGACTCTTTTGTACTCAATTCTTTTCTCCGGGTATTGCAGGATGTACTGCGGGTTTACACTGTAATTTTCCTTTAGAATTTTCCTTTTGAACTATTGAGCAGTGATGCTCCCTCCCCAGCAGGGTGCGATGTGATTGTTATACAGAGTGGCTCGATTATATATTAAAAGGAGTTTGTGTCAATCCTTGTTCGTCATTTGAGTGAGGAGCGGTCTTCCGAATAAAACAAAAGTATTAATCTATCGTCGATCCGGCAATGGTGCCGCTCATCGTAAAGGAGCATATTCTCATACTCATACTGTTGACTTATTATATCCCGATGATGGCGAGCATCGATTATTCGTTCAAGATGGATGAACGGCTCTAGGCCACTATGCCGGATATGACCCTGGCTCGATATACATCCTACTGGTGCGAGAATATAATTCTGTTCCCCTCTTTTCTCCTGGCGATGTTCTGTTCTTTCAAAACATTGGCAACGAGTATCTCCAGGCGGGAGGGGAGCTTGGGCATTCGTATAAAGACTTTAAACTGAACATAGGGATTCTCGGATGCTTTCAGATCTTGAATGATCTGATGTACAGTCGCCTCGCGGCGGCGCTTCAGAATAGAGAGAACCTCATCTTTTAGTGCCCTGTAATAGGTTTCGAAGAATGAATAAAACTCGATGCAGTCCTCCCCTTCCACGGTATCAATGACCTGCAGCTTGTGAAGAGGCTCCCCCTTGGTCACGGAGATTAACCGGGTGGCATTGGTGACACTTCTGTGCGAATCCGTGGCAAGTTTCACATAGCCCAGTTCGGCAAATCGCTTGAACTTGCCCATCATCGAAATGCAGTTATTGAAATTGCTGTTGAAAAAGGGGGGGTTGATCTCCAGGGTGGCGTCTCCTGTTATGAACAATTTATGCTCCGGGTCGTAAAATGAGAGGTGTCCGGGGCTGTGCGTCGCATCGTGGACGGCAAAGAATCTCCCGATCTCCCAGCCGTTGAATTCCACATCACCGTATCTCCTCGTTATGCGGCTGTCATTGTACAGTATCTCAGCATCATCAGCCATGGTTTTGACCCATCTGAACAGTTTGGCGATCTGCCCATCAACCATACGTTGCGCCAGAGCCAGGGAGATTCTGCTGGCGATGTTGGGAATAGCTGCGGGAAAAGTGAAGCCCATTTCCCGGTAGGGATTGTAGTACTCCATGACCTCACGGTATTCGCCGGTCCAGTGATTGTAGATATCAAGCGTACTGACTTCATCTTCAGGGACCAGAAACCGAACATCGCTGTAACCGGCTTCCAGAATTATATCGTTGTTGCATACGTGATCGAAGTGCCCCTGGGTCAGCATCAGGACGAGGCGCTTGGCGCCATCCCGGCGGTACTTTTCCAGTATGGTAAGGAGTTTCTCCCGGTAATGGGGATATGTTCCGGTATCGACGAGGAGCACCATATCCCTGTCCCGCAGAATGAAGCAGTTTGAAGAGGGCGGTTTAAAGAAGAAGTTGTCGGAAACGTATCCCTCAATCATCCAGATGTCCGGTGCGATCTCCATTACTTTGGTTTGATTGATCTCTTTTGTTGGATATCTGCCTGGTGTTAAGCCTCCCTGGAATGCCATGAGCTGCACCTCCTGAAATTTTTGTTGACAACTGATTAGACTAATAAATAAAATAGATTAAATCAATTATTCAAATGATATAGTTCTTGTAAAGGGATATTCAGAAGAAAACATGAAAA
>CAZZCF010000265.1:0-3903 GCA_964652955.1 uncultured Leptospirales bacterium | reverse complement strand
TAATCGCCGGTGCAAAGACATTGTAGAGCAAGATGTCTTCCTCAATATTTCGTATCGCATGTTTCGTATTGGGAGGCACCTGGATGACCATTCCCGCCTCGGCTGGAAACTCGCCAACCCCATCAATGAACATGGTTGCTTTGCCTTTTAAAACATAAATCAAATCCGGTTGATCTCTGTGCACGTGGTCCGGCAAGGTAACCCCTTTCTCAAGGAAAATCTGCATTACAGCGATGGGGGATTCATCCTTTTCTCGGGTGTAGATCCATCTGATCTTGCCCTTATCCGTCATAAAATGGGGTTGCCACTGGACCTCTGATTCCTTCTTGTATGGGGCGGTCATGTGTTTCCTCCTTTCGAACTTGATGTTTCTTCTTTTACTCTCTTTCGGCCTGTCAAATTTTTAAAGCTTAACTAAAAAAACCGTACGGCAATGTTACCAAAAAGTCCTTGATAAC
The DNA here is from genome assembly GCA_964652955.1 of uncultured Leptospirales bacterium. Lineage (GTDB taxonomy): Bacteria > Spirochaetota > UBA4802 > UBA4802 > JAKQUI01 > CAZZCF01. The sequence goes on along the minus strand of CAZZCF010000265.1, from coordinate 3,445 downwards.
CCCTTACAAAAAATGGCATAATCGAGTCAAGAGGATTTCTCTCGTATCCCCTTTTGCTGTTCAGTGGGGCTGCATTCTTCTGGTAAAAGGAGTGAAGTATGAAATGCATACAATGTATTTTCACGGGAATTGTTTTTCTCCTCTTTCTGAGCCCCGTGATTGCACAGACGCCTGAGGTGAATGAAGACGTAAAAGCTCCCGTGGAAAAGGTGGGTAAAGCTGAACGGATAGTGATACTCCCCTTCTACGATTATACCGGATCGTCGATGAAGTATCTCTCATCCTATATCCCCGAGCTGATCAGAGACCGCCTCGGGGAGGTGGAGGGGCTCGAAATCTACGATGCCCGCATGATTCAGAATGAGATCGAGCTGCAGAATCTCACCCCCGAGAAGCTCTACGACAGGGAGGTGCAGCTGCAGTTTCTCAAAAGAGTTGGCGCCACTATCGGATTGAGCGGGAGGTACGTCATCATCGGGAACACCATACGGATCGACTATCGGATCACCTACGCGAAAAGCGGTACGTTGGTGCGCGCGACCCCCTTTGAGGGTGTGGTTGATGATAATCTCCTGGACACCGTCGAGCGCTTTGCCGATACGAGTGCCGATTGGTTTTCCATCCAGGCACTCTCTGAAATCGTCACCAGGATTGAAGCGAAGAAGAAAACGAAGCTTTCAGAGCTCACGAAGCGTATAAAGGAATCGCAGGTGGGCATCATCATAAGGAACAAATGGCTCTTCTCTCTGTTCATTCTGGTTTCCTTTTATATCCTGTCGAGACTTATCGTTCTCTTCTTCGAAAAGGTTCTGCGGCGCTTTGCCCGGCGGTCAGAAACGACGGTTGATGACGAGCTGATCTCCGTATCGAAGAAACCGATCAAGTGGATAATTATATTCCTGGGTCTCAAGCTGGCTCTGTTGCCCCTGAAGCTCTCTGCAACGGTTGCACTCTTCTTGAACAATCTCACTACTGCACTGATCATCGCCGGTGTTACCTATATCATCTATAAATCCCTCGGCATACTGATTCAATTCTGGGGGAGAAGGGTGGCTGATAAAGTCGATTCCCGTATCGATGACGATCTCGTTCCCCTCTTTGTGAAGATCACCAATATCTTCATCATCATCATGGGTGCCCTGTTGATACTCTCGAAGTTCGGTGTGGAAATCGGACCGCTGGTCGCCTCACTCGGGATCGCCGGTTTTGCCGTCGGCTTCGCGGTCAAGGATAGCCTGTCGAACATCATCGGCGGAATCATCCTCATCCTGGATAAATCCCTGGCAGTGGGTGACAAAGTCACCATTGATGACGATACCGGCGTCATCAAGGAGGTGGGCCTCAGAAACACCAAGCTCCAGACCTATGACAATGAGATAATCGTTATTCCCAACGGCGATCTCATGAACAAGAAGTTCAAGAACTATGTCCTGCCCGATCCGACCATCAGGGTGGTAGTCGATTTTGGCGTTGCTTATGGGTCCAACGTGGATCAGGTTGAGGAGATTGTGCTCAAGGTAATCGATAGCATCGACGAGGTAGTGGACGATCCTGAACCGGCGGTGGTTTTCTATGAAATGGGCGATTTCGCGTTGAAATTTCAGGCGAAGTTCTGGATACCGCTCTACGAAAATCAGTACGTCAAGAAGATGGAAGCGACGAAGAAGATCTACAATGCGCTCGTTGAGAATAATATCGATATTCCCTTTCCAACTCAGACCGTACACCTGGAGGGGGGATCGCAGTGATGAAATCGAAAGAAGATACGTCGGAGCTGTTGTTGGCCATTGATGATTCGAATGCCGCGGCTGCGGTACTCCTCAAGCGGATTAAGGAGCGCAAGATAACCCTCATGTCATCATTCCTCGGACCCGGTGCCCCGCGCGCAGCGGTGGGAGGTGAAGATGATGTTCGATGGCCCCTCTCGCCCCTGCATGAGCTCCTGGAGGGTGATGGCGTTATTGAGGGGCCCGGTGACCTCGCTCCGTATCGGGACTATTTCTCCGATGCGGGTGTGATACTGCTGGAGTCGCGGTGCTGGACGGATCTCCGCATCCGGACGGAGGAATGCCGGCATCTCCGCCCCGATGCAGTGGAGACGTTCCCCCGGTATGTTATACGCGGCGGTGCGATACTCTTCGCACAAAGCGGTGAGCATGCCGGCACTTCGGCGATAATGCCGCTCTTTCACGAGGGGGGGCTCCTCGGAGCGGGCGCGCTCGCGATGAGCGTTCACCCCGAGCGCTGTGAGTCGTTCTATCTGCTCAACGTGCTTCACTTCTATTACCGGCTGGGAGTTTTCGATGCTCTCAGTGAAAGGGGCGGCGTCATCTCCGCCGAGAGGATCATGAAACTGCGCATCCCCCTCCCGCCCTTTGAGGATCAGAAGGAGATAACCGATTCACTTCTCAGCCTCTCTGCGGGGATGATTGCGCAGGAGACCTATCGGCATTCACTGGAGAGGCTCAGGACGGCGGTTGCGGCAATGACACCTGGGGAATGAACCGATTTACCGTAATACCTGATAGTGTCAAAGAAAACCGATTATAGATAATTCGAAAATTTATACGGGATGACGCCTTTTAACTTGACTTTTCTTGTTATTTTTTGTAAAGATAGGTAAACATTGATGTCTACAAAAAATTTTTTTTGAACAGGTGAAGCAGGTTTCTATCGCTGATATTTGGAGAGGGTTTCCCAATCTTTTTTTATTATAAGGCGTCGTTTCTCGAAAGGTGTTTCGAGGATGTATGCTCTGTTACAAACAGCAGTGTAGTGCCTGCGAAGCGGGTACGCCTTGTAACAGAATGCCCCGTCGCTGCCTGCATCAACCGGTGCGAATGCACTGGCAGCTTGTTGCGGGGTCGTTTACTATAAGGCGTCATACTTCGAAACGTGCATTCAATATGAGAGTTTATGGGATGGTGATCGGAGTAAAGGGAGGGCAGTCGGCAGGAGCATGTGCTTTTGAATACAGTAGGATTTCAATCGAAATTTACCTTATTACAGTACCCCCATAAATCAATTGAGGATGGTGAACTGACAGATGAGAAGAAAAAAGCTTGCCAATGGACTTATCTATGAGAGTTTTATTTATGCTTTTCGCTTTGTTTCGCTTCTCTTGAGACATCGGATCAGGCTCAATGGCAAAGAGCATCTCAGCGAGGTTCCCCCGCAGGTTGTATTCACCGTTACGCACGATAGCTATTATGAGATACCGTCACTCTCGAAGGTCTATTTTTCTCTTAAGCCCCGCCCCGTCTTTACTATAATGGCGAAGAGGGATTTCCTGAGCGGGAGATACCTCTCGACAAATTATGCCAAGAACAATTCATTTATTCGCTCTATACTCAAATTGCTGGATAAGACAGGGCTCCCCAAGGCCTTCTTGACCAAGATGAGACTTATAACAATTCCCCGCCCCTTCATTGAGGGTTTCGAAAAG
>CAZZCF010000264.1:0-3963 GCA_964652955.1 uncultured Leptospirales bacterium | reverse complement strand
ATCAAATTATAATTGGAAACCACTTTCCCCTGTCAGGATCGGTGTGATACAGAATTACGCTCCTCTCCACTGTACCCTCTGACGAGGAAATCGTTCTCAATCGAAGGAATGACTATAGCATTCCGGAGAATCGTTCGATATCGACAGGCCTGATGAAACGACACGGGGGCAGTTGAATCAGTTACTCGCCCCCGTGAATGTTTCGAGATTAGGTAGTACCGACCAGCCCTGAAGGTATCGTCGCTCTCGTAATCCTATTCCTTCTTCTCCTCGACCGGCAGCACTTTTTTAAAGAGATATATTGAGATAAAACCGGCGATATACATCCAGAGACCGAATATACCGGATACAACGAACATGGAGCTGTAAAAATCACCCATGAAATCCTGTATGAGAATTGCAATTGCCATGGCAAGAGAAGCATTTCTCAGGCCGGTCTCCAGTGAGATCGCCCGGGTCTGATAGTTGTTAATGCCGATCATCTTGGAGAAGAGAGCGCCGAAAGCCATTCCCAGGAATGTCATTGCAAAAACCATTGAGTAGAACTTGAAGCCGTATCGGTCGGTATCGGCAAAGATGTGAAGATTGCTGAGCACGCCGGCGACGATGAGAAAGAGGAGCGCTATCACTCCCAGTGCCGAAAAGAATGGTGTTGCCTTTTCGGCAAATTTTTCCCACTTGCTCCGAACCGACATCCCGATGAACAGCGGGACAATAACGAGAATGAGAATAGTTTGCACGACAATCTTGACCGGAATTGTTACCTCCGGGACATTGGCGCAGTAGAGCGCGAGCAGCAGAGGGGTAAAGAGCAGCGAGAGGACCGTCGAGAAAGAGGTCAGCGATATAGACAGCGCCAGATCTCCCTTCGCATAATAGGTCATCAGATTCGAGGTGACACCGCCGGGAATAGCCGTTATCAGGATCATCCCGACAAAGATAAATGGGTATTCAGAATAAAATCCCAGCAGATGCCCAATTAGCAGTGCCATCAGCGGCATGAATCCGAACTGAAGTATCTCGCCCAGAATCATCCCCTTTGGCTTGACAAACACAATTGCAAAATCCTTAAGCGTCAGGGTTAATCCCATTCCCACCATAACGAAGAAGAGCATTAAAATGATGGCGATCTTGAAGATCCTGTCGAGCATTACCTGAGAGGGCTTTTCAGTCAATTGAGCGAATTGATACTCCACACCGTTGACGACGCCCTTTACAACCTTAAGCTTGAAGTTCAGCTTATCCTGGCGCTTGCTATCCAATCCCGCATAGCATGAATCCGCGCCCTCCTCGAGCATGGTTTTATCTTCGGGAAGGGTGAGAATATATATCTCACCGGTGAGCTTTCTCAAAAGATAGATGTTCACCTCATCAAAGCTCCCCTCGATTCCCTCGGCCTTCAGATGCCGTATATTGCCGACGAAAGATACCTCGGAAGCCTTTCCCCAGTCGAGTTTCCTGGAATCGGCATTCAACATCTTGAAGATTTTCATATCTCCCTTGCTCCGGGCAATCTGTGTCAGCCGCCTGTACAGCTGCTCCCCTGATTCTCCTGCTGCCTGTGCAGTAGGTATCGCTATCGAGAATAAGGTGATACCAGCGATAAGAATAGCACAGATAGTACTTCGTCCTTTTCGATTATGAATTCGCACTGTAGCAAAACCTCCGTATTGTATTGTGTATATTCGCAATGATATTATTTCATATTGAATAAAAGTCAAGATAAATACCGCGAGCACGTTAAAATGAATCCGAAGCATTAATACATTGACAGGACGCCATTATCAGGTATTAGGTGATACATACTGCTGAACAGAGAGCTTGAAACAGCGATAGTCAATGCATCGCCGATACAACGCTCACCATCGCAAACCGGGAGGTGCAGTACATGAAACCCAATGCCATACGAATCGATCCCGAAGACAACGTCGCCATGGCGCTTGAAGACATCAAGAAGGGAGAGACAATCGACATTTCGGAAGAGATGTCCATAACCGCCATCACCGACATCCCCTTCAGCCATAAGGTGGCGATTAAGGAGATCAGGGCCGGTTCCGACATTGTTAAATTCGGCGAGATCATCGGTGAAGCCAAGGAGGATCTCAAGGTTGGTGATTGGATTCACACCCACAACATTATCATTGACGAGGAACAGTTATGAGAACATTTATGGGTTATGAAAGGCCTGACGGTTCAGCTGGCATACGCAATCACGTCGCCGTTATACCTTCGGTATCATGCGCAAATGGCGTTGTGGCTCAAATCGCCAAAGCGGTTCCCGATGTAGTCCCGCTCTATCATGCGAACGGCTGCGGGCGGGGAGGGAGCGATCTCCTTCTCCACAATCTCACCCTGCAAAATCTCTGTAAAAACCCCAATATCGCTGCTGTGCTCGTCATCGGTTTAGGCTGCGAGGTCATTAATTCTCAGGGGCTCACCCTCGCAATCTCACTTACAAAAAAACCGGTTGAAAACCTCATCATCCAGCAGGAAGGCGGATCACAGAAAACAGCAGCAAAGGGCATTGCCATTGCACGACGTTTCGTGGAAGAGACAGGGAAGATCAAAAAGAAACCGGTACCCATAGAGATGCTGAAAATCGGTCTCGAATGCGGTGGTTCCGATGCTTTCTCGGGCATAACGGCCAATCCCAGTGTTGGCATATTATCCGACTGGATTGTAGAAAACGGCGGGACGACTATACTCACCGAAACAACAGAAATGATAGGCACGAGCCATATTCTTGAGCGGCGAGCGAAAAATCAAGAGATTGCCGGGCGGATCCGGACGATCATTTCCGAACAGGAGAAGAAAACCCATGAGGTGCTCGGCCCCCTTGCAAAAGCTGTCGTTGCGCCGGGCAATATGGACGGCGGACTGAGCTCCATACGGGAGAAATCGCTCGGGTGCATCATCAAGGCAGGCTCAAAACCGATATCTCAGGTTATTGAGTATGCTGAAACTCCGGCAGAGAAGGGAGTCATTATCATGGACGGACCGGGCTATGACACCGATTCCATGACAGGACTTGCAGCGGCCGGCTGCCAGCTTATCGTATTCACGACAGGCCGAGGGAATCCCATCGGATTCCCCGTGGTACCTGTTATCAAGGTTGCAAGCACAACGAAAATGTTCAAAAACATGGAAGACGATATGGATATCAATGCCGGTGCGATCCTCGAGGGCAGATCGATTCAGGAAATTGGCGAGGAGCTCATAGCAAAGACCGAAAAAGTGATTAGCGGCGAGCAGACAAAGGCCGAGATAAACGAACAGAACGGCATCCTCTGCATGTACACCAGAAACACATCGTTTTAGGAGGAAGCCGATCGCATCGTGCAAACAGAGAGGGCTTCATGGCTGATTCACGCCTCTTGTCTGAACGACTTTTCATGAAAGGGAATATATTGTTGTCCGAAAGTCTCACGGAACCGAAGAAACCGGCAACGAATGCATCATAATAAAAAAAAAGTGTGCTGATAGATTTCGAGCACACCATAAGTCTTTGGAGGTTTTTATGAGAACTTCTTCGGTTGTATATTATTGGTAAATTTTTATCGCTACAAGTTACATAAATATCATTTTTTTATCCCGATTTTCCCAGTAGCATCGTCTCTTCATCAAAAACGATTTTTCATGTCTTCACCCACCTTCACTGCCAACGGTACCACTTTCTGTGAAATTTTCATAAAAGAATGACAGCTTTATTTTAAAACATGTCCCGCTCGTCGAGGAGAGCAGTGTGTGCGATGAGCACTGAAATAAGCTCTCTATGTATTCAATAACTCGTACAGCGCGAGAATATAAAAAAACTTTATGTACAATAAAAACATCCCGATCAATCTACTAACAGGACGTAAAAGATTATCGCTTGACTTTCTGGAAGGTACCCCCTACTGATATTCTAACAGTTTCCTGAAAAACCAGGATATATCGCTCAAAATTCTTCTGTAAATTCGATAC
>CAZZCF010000263.1:3206-4040 GCA_964652955.1 uncultured Leptospirales bacterium | reverse complement strand
TCGACAACATTACAGACCAAAATACCGTTATTCTCATCTATGTCCATATTCTTGAGATATTTTATATAATCTCGTCTCGACATTCTGATACGTTTCTTTGTATTATCGCTTAATCGTGGAGTTCTCCCACTATCTACGTTGCCCTTCGTTATCGCTTTCCCTCTATCAGTAAATATTCCTGAATAAACACTCTTATATCGATCCAATATGCTGATAATTGAATCTATCCTAAATTCCTTAAAATTATATATAAAACTGAAGCATATCATGAAACAGATAAAAGAGATAATAACACCCCTCACCCATCTTTTCGTATGTGAAAGCATATCTTCTGTAAAAAGAAAGATAACAACAACAGTAGCAGGATAAAGGGTAAAGGCATACCGATAATTCCCATATCCGAAATGCCCGATGAGCATTGCAGTTAATATGTAGACAAAAAAAAGAATCTTTTGCCAGTTTTCCCTTCTGTGAAAGTTCCATAAAAAAACAATCAATATCGGGATCATAAGAGAAGGGAGAAAACCGAACTTTTTAATTCTGAAAAAAATACCGAGATACCCGTTTAACCACAGCTTTATCGGTGAATCGATACCCCGTATTCTGTTATTCACTGTGTTGAGGTATTCGTAGGAATCTGAATAGATGTGATACCCTATTCCGATTATAATCAGAAGAACAAGAAGGACAAAACTGCTGAATAGGATAATTCGCTTTTTACCTATCTTCGAGATCATGAAAAAATCCAACCGGTTCCCCAGAAAGTATCGATAATATAATGAATCCCTCCAAATAGTATTATGAGAAGGATTACTTTAAGAGCCGGAACAAACC
>CAZZCF010000263.1:0-3196 GCA_964652955.1 uncultured Leptospirales bacterium | reverse complement strand
TGCCGCAATCCACCTCCCAGAAATATAAGCAGTGCTATTATACCGAACCCTGAAACGATTGCCCCGATAGTGTGGGAGAAGGAGCTCAAACCGGAACAGAGACCAAACATATATAATGAAAAATTATACCGATCCTTTATAGAATACGCCAGGAATATCCATGAAACGGTGAGCAGAAAAATTCTATACAAATCAATATGATAGATACGGAAGGACATAAAAAAGGCAGGAGCCGAAAAAAGAGCCGAAACTCCCAGGAATGCAAAAAGGGTACTCCTTTTGTTCAAACAGAAAAAGGCCAATGCCAGGATGAGCATTCCATAGTATACAGTGATGCTTTTAAAATAATAATCGTTATTGCTATTTAAATGTAAATTCAAAATCCTCTCCCAGGTTGATAACAGGGACAAGCCGGGAGCATGCTGGGGAAAATATGAAAAGCCTGTGTGGGGATGGAAGCCCCTGAAAGAGTGCTCAATCGATTTTTCGATATAGTATATTTTGCCGATGGTTCCGTAGGCGAGAATATCATGCCCGTATAAGGGCTTCGACAGATAGTGTTTAGCATACATGAAGGATGCAAGGAGGATTGGAATCGAGATGATAAAGACGAGAAGGAGTTTCAGCTTCATCATCTTTATATTGCCGAGTGCATTCCGAAAAGCATCAACTCTGTAGCATAAGGAGCGTAGAACAGATACCCTCCAACGGATAAGCTTAAATACCGTAATGATAATCAATAATAGAAAAAATAACAGAACCATAAGGAGATAGAAGCCGTTTGAGCAATGCGGGAAGATCAGGAACAGCCAGTAGAGCAATAGGGAGACAATCGGCGGGCCTAATCCAAGTGAATACAATACAATCTCTGAATGAGAAACTCCATCACTCTTTTTAAGAGATAAGAAAACAACGGCAATTATCGCCGAAAAGAGAATATTGGTAAGAAAGAATTTAAGAATAAATTCAGCCATAGGACTGCTCATCTCATCACCAAAAAATGAAAAGCGACTAAGGGCTAGAGGATTCTGATCGATTTCAATATAAATCTATTTAGCCCCGCTTTTTTAACCGTAATCCTCAAACGTGACATCCGGAGGGGAACCCGCTTCCTAATAGTAAAAGAGAGACTCTCATTATTCTTCACCGAAAGCGCTCTTCTATAAACACCATTGATATAATATGAAACATAGAAATCGATTGCACGCGAATCCTCATCCAGCCATTCGATATTTATATAATGTATATTTCGGACCGTATTAAAATCCACTTCGATCCACTGTCCCTCTTCTGAGTTCTTAATCTCCGCTATCGCAGCGATATAAAATTCATCAATTAAATCAGGAAATCCTTTTATATCTAGAATCATATTCATATGATGAGGGAAGCCTGTAAACCTCGTATTCGAAGAAACCTCCATTCCATTGAAATAACCGGACAGGATTGCTCTTTCGGAATCAATATAATACAATTTATTCCTGATCCGCTCATTGAGCGCATAGTTTTCATCCGAATCTTCAATCGATAACAGCTTAATCGACTGTTCGTATGCTTCGAGAATTTTTCTCCTTTCAAGTAAAACTCTAATCCTCTTTTTAATTAATTTTTGAATGCTTTCCAAATCCGCATCGCTTTTAACCAAATAGAGTGAATATATATCATCACGATATAACTCAATAAAGATCTCATTTAAAATAGAAATCTTTTCTCTGGTCAATAGAAGTGAAAAATAACGGTTTGAGAGCTCGTATCCCTCGAGAAATCGTTCACCGGATACCATCCGGTCGACTTTCTCTTTCATGACCGTCTTCAATATATTCAGATCCAGGTCGGTTACAATAGATAAAAATGAATATTTATCATCATGATAGATATCAACTATCGCATCCATAAGAATTGATATCTTTCTTCGCCACGAAATTTTATAGAAGAACACGCTTCTCCTGCTCGAATATTTCGTAGTGTAATAATCCCTCCCGTTCTCAAGTAAAAGATAATTACACCCATATTTTCTCATCAGATCAATGTATTCCCCCATCGGCACGTCAACGGACGCCAGGTGGAACATCTCCTCCTCCCTTCGGGCCAGATCCTCGCCGCATATCGGCGGGAGATGAGTACGGGCACCGAAAACAATATAGCTGGGGGTCTGGGAAGCAACATAGAGCGCAGGATATCCGTAAGAGCATATAACACTCCAGGTGGGTATCTTTCTACGAATAAAGGTATAAACATTATTATCTATCATGATATAGGACTGCTTATATCTATCAGCTTTCAGTATATATCCGTAGAGTATAATCGAGCAGAGGAGAAAAAGTATGATTCCAATACCGAAAGATGTTTTTTTAATAATGCTCCTCTTCATTTGATAAATAGTGGATTGAGTAAATTCAGATAGAAAATATACTAGTGAAAAGGCAATCAGCAGATAGGTGTACAGACCATAATGGAAAAATCTTCTGTAATAGGTTGGAGAAATTATCGACGAAAAGAGCTTTCCAATAAAACCTATTTTGAGCAGGGAAACAGCAATCACACATGAGATGAGAAAAGCAATACTCAAATAAAACCGGCTGCCGTAAGACCCTTTACGCCTGAACCTGAAGTGCATGAGCGTAAGGATAAACGCAATAATTGAAACAAGTTCAAATGGTGTGAAATAGTGGAACTTCATTAATTGAACCACTTATATAAATATATTTTACCGTAATTAGAACCAAATAATCTTATAAGCAGAAATGGGAGACAGATTAAAGCATTAACACATAAAATCACGAGCTGTCTTCTGAATACTTCTTTCTCCCTTACAAAAATAGGGCTCATCAATGAGAAAACCGTTGCAATAAAAAAGAAGGCAAAAAAGCTGTACATGTGAACGAACATCATTGAAACGATAATCGAAGAGATGAAAAGTGTATTCTGGAACCATGCATTCTCCCCCCTTATCGAATGGAAAATAGAACCAAAGGCAACAAAGAGAAGAACATTGCGTGCTATCTGATCAGGATAAGGGAGAAAGATGAAGTCCTTCCATCCGATGGTAAATTCGTAAAGAAAGAAGACTACCAGAGTGATAAAAACATGCACCTTCTTCTCAAAAAAATTATCAGCAAAAAAGAAAAGTGCCGAGAAGATAAACATTGGAAATAGGCCAGGCGAGAGGTTCCAGATTACTTTAAGCTCAATTCCCGAC
>CAZZCF010000262.1:0-4067 GCA_964652955.1 uncultured Leptospirales bacterium | reverse complement strand
GGAAGCAGAAGAGTGGTTATTCATCTATTTTTACAATTTCACCTGAGAAAAAGCCAAAAACAATGGAGCAGGAGAGAATCGATGAAAATTCCCCGGTATCGGGAATCCCGTAAATATAAAAAGCCCTTTTGTTCTTGCAATTTCTGGCACAAATAGAAATCTGGAAATTCTATTGTTCGGAAATTACTGAAAGAATAGAACATACAATGCAGATCATCCATCAAAACAACATACTCTTTCTCATAGCAGGGTGAAAATGAAAATACTCGCTATCAGCGACATACACGGCTCACTGCAGCCCATCGAGGCCGGTGCAAAGAAATTTCGCGAAGCCGATCTCATCATCATAGGCGGAGACATCACCAAGGGTGGCTTCGCCGAAGAGGCACGGCAGATACTCTCGCACATCAACCAGTACAATACCAACATCATCGCAGTCCACGGAAACTGGGATCGGGGTGAGGTCAGGGACCTCCTCAAAGAGTGGGGGTACGGCCTTCACGCGGCCGGCAGGATTATCGATGGCATCGGCTTTTTCGGCGTGGGCGGCTCCAATCCGACACCCATCAATACGCCCTCCGACTACAGCGAGGAGGAGATCAGCGAATTCCTCTATGCGGGATATGAGACCGTGAAACACGCCGAAAAGATTGTGCTGATCTCCCACGCTCCGCCCAAGGGGGCGCGCGACAGAATGTTCCTCGGCCTGCGCGTGGGGAGCAAGAGCGTCGCCGAGTTCCTGAGCCAGAACCGCGTCGATCTCTGCATCTGCGGTCATATACACGAGGCGCACGGCCAGGAGCAGATGCATGATACCACGGTGCTCAATACGGGAAGCTTTATAAGCGGACGATACGCCATCATTGATATAACCGACAGTATCACCATCAAACAGGAAAGGATACAGAAAGCAAAACTGAAAAATTAGGAACCCGTGGATATGACATTATCAGAGAATGTCATCGGCATTGACGTTGGCTCGGCATCCATCGCCATCGTCGAGGTGAGCCCGAAAAGGGGGATACTGATGACTTGGCATGACTTTCAGCACGGCAGGGTCGGAGAAGCGGTTACCCGCATCCTGAACGGTGCTGAAATACAGAATGCACGCATCGCAGCGACACGATGTCGCACATGCCAGCGTGCACAGGAGATGCGAAACAACGCTGGCCAAGGGGACATTCTATTAATAGTTTTTAGAAATCCCCTTATAAAAATTGGACAGGATTTACAGGATTACAATGATTTTATATCATGCTCATCAAAATCATTTGTTGAAAAACTATCATTATCAACTGATGCAAATATTTTAACACAATGTCCGGATTATCAGGATTTATCATAACTTTATCCTGATCATCCTGTAATCCTGTCCCAAAAACCATCAGGTAATTCTTCCTCTCCAATTCAGGAGATGCAGGCGAGCACGAGTATCAGCATAATCGCGGCGAATGCGGCTGCCGCAAGAAAAGCGAGCTGAATGCCACCGAGGACGTAGAAAAAACCAACCAGCAGCGGCCCTATCGTCTGCCCCACCCGCAGTATCATCCCGTTGATTGACATGAACACCGCCCGATTTCTCATCGGCGCCGCTCCGGTAAGGAGGGTGAGGATGCTGGGAATATTGATGCCGTTGGCAACACCGGCGAGCAGCGTCGGAATCAGGAGGAACCAGAGAGAGGGTGCCAGAGCAAGAAGGACCAGAACAATCACATAGAGGATAAATCCCGTCCGTATCAACTGAAGCTCGGAGAAACGTTTCGAGAGCCGCTCAAGCTGATAGGCGGTCAGGCCATTGGAAACAGAAAAAGTGGACATGAAAGCCCCGATGATGAGCGAGGAGGATCCGAAGGAGTTACCCATGTACAGGGGAAAGTAGGTGAGAAAGGCCCCGTACATGATGATAAAGGTGGCCAGGCTCGCGATAAAGAGTCCGATCACCTTTTTTTGCATGATGAGCTCATAGAGCGTTTGCAGATATTCGCGAAGATGCTGTTGATTCCGGGGCTCGGGATTTTTCAGTCTGAATATGACAAGCAGCCCGATGGGAAGAGCGAGCAGAGAGAGGAGAAAGGGATAGTTCCAGCCGAACATGGCAAGCGCGCCGCCGAAAGCGGGATAGAGTGCCGTGCCGATGCTCAGGGCGCTGGAATTGTATCCCATCGCCGCAACACGTTCCTTGCCCGAATAGAGATCCCCGATGATCGCCAGGTTGATGGATCCAAGCGCCGCCGCGCCGATCCCCTGAATGAATCGGAGCACCAGCAGGAGCGAAAAGGATGAAGCGAAAAAGCAGGCACCCCCCGCGATACCGAAGAGGAACAGCGCGGGTCCGAGAATGAGCCTCCGTCCGAACCGGTCTGCAAGAAAGCCGAATACCGGCGTAAGGATAACGCCGGGGAGAGTGAAGAGGGAGACCAGGAGCTCTATCTCCTTGTTGCTGATACCAAGCTCCCGGGCGATCCGCGGGAAAGCGGGTGCGACGCTCGAAACGCCCAGCACCACCATGAGGGTCACGCCGAAGATAATCTGCAGATTCAGATCATAGTACAGCTTCCGCTTTTTCATGTGCTGCCCGGCGGTTATATCATTCATTTACGATTTTCTCTCACGGTGATTGCCGAATATTCGCCCAAAGAGCTCGACGAAGGCGGTCTTTCCGATGCTCCGGAGGCGCTTTCTCTGAACAATCAGGGCGCCGTCTGTCCCTTCGTGAATCATCATCGAAAAAATAAAGGTGGGCTTCCCGCTGCTGCCGGAAAGGACAACATGTTTTATATCATTTAAAAAGAAAATCCCGTTCCGCTGCTCGACCGCGAAATATCCCCGCCAGAACCACTCCAGTTTCCTGACGGCATCGGTATCGCGAAGGTGTTCGATGAGGTGGTGATTCTTCCGAATCGCGGTAAAGGGTATCTCACGGTTTTTTTCGAGGATCGAGTAATAGGCGACGTGAAAACTGTTATCGCCCTCGGCAACGCCGAGCCAGAGCAGGTTGTTCAAGAAAGTGGGCACGGTCATTATACGGTTATAGTGAATCTTCTGATCCCGCAGGCTCTGCTCGAAAACAGCGGTGACCTGCCACTTGTTCACGAGGGTAAAGAGGAGATAGAGAGTGCTGAGCCCGAGGCCGATCATATTCAGCATCCGCCGCCGCTGCGGATTGCGCATCATCAGGATGATAATAACGGGAATGAGGAGCGGAAGGGAGTAGATCGGATCGACGATGGATATTGAGTTCAGCGCCACCCGGTAGGTGCTGAAGGGATAGAATATCTGCGTGCCGTAGCTGGTAAAGCAGTCCAGGATAAAATGGGTGCTCAGGGCGAGAAAGAAGAGGAGGGTCCACTCCCCGAAGCCGGGACTTTTCCCCGTAATGGGACGCAGCTCCGCAGCGTGCCCTTTTTCCACAGCGGGTTGCTTTCCTCCTACGGGACGTTGCGCCGCAGCGGGCTTCCCGCCTGCAGGCCGCTCCCTCCTCCGGTACCAGCGCGCGACGAGATACCCGAGCAGGGGTGCGAGGAGCACCGAGAAGAGTATGGAATGGGAGAGCCCCCGGTGAATCGATATTCGCGCCATGTCGTCCATGAAGAGGGAGGGGATGATGTCGAGATCGGGAATGATGCCGCCCACCGCGCCCCAGAGGATGGCGCGATTCCCCACCTTCCTGCCCAGCACCGCCTCCCCGACGGCGGCCCCCAGGGTGATCTGCGTTATTGAATCCATTTTTCTCAGGAATCCCCGATTCAATCGATACGGGAAAATCTCCCCGTTCAGGTCAATCTATCTCCCGCTTCGGAGCAGTTCAAGTTTTTTATCGATTGGTGGGGATTTATGTACACCAATTGTGTATCGGGAAGATAGTGGCCACAGAGGCACGGAGGGGATTTTTAAAATATTCCTCTTTGTTACCAACCGCATAAAGGCTGGGAACTTTCAGAGGTAGGGTTTCAGGCGAATATGATTACTTTATAATTTTCTATATGCCGTACCGCTTAATAAATATTTAATTATATCTAAAAGTGTAGAAGGACTTTCAATCACAAATTTAAAAATATTTCTTTTAC